>NZ_FNNG01000003.1 GCF_900106765.1 Tepidimicrobium xylanilyticum | reverse complement strand
TATTAAGGAGGAATTCAGATGGCAAAGGAAAAATTTGAAAGAACGAAACCTCACGTAAATATAGGTACAATAGGTCACGTAGACCATGGTAAAACCACATTAACTGCAGCAATAACTATGGTATTAAATAAAAGATATGGGTCAGGACAAGTAATGAGCTATGAAAACATAGATAAAGCACCAGAAGAAAGGGAAAGAGGAATAACAATATCCACATCCCACGTTGAATACGAAACTCCAAATCGTCACTATGCACACGTAGACTGTCCAGGGCACGCTGACTATGTAAAGAACATGATAACTGGAGCAGCTCAAATGGACGGAGCAATTTTAGTAGTATCAGCAGCTGACGGTCCAATGCCACAAACTAGAGAACATATACTATTATCCAGACAAGTAGGCGTACCAAAGATAGTAGTATTCTTAAACAAGGCAGACATGGTAGACGATGAAGAATTAATCGAATTAGTAGAAATGGAAGTAAGAGAACTATTAAGCGAATATGAATTTGACGGAGACAATGCAAGCGTAATAGTAGGTTCTGCTTTAAAAGCAATAGAAGACCCAGATGGAGAATGGGGAGATAAGATAATAGAATTAATGGAAGCAGTAGACAGAGACATTCCAGAACCAGAAAGAGAAATAGACAAACCATTCCTAATGCCAGTAGAAGACGTATTTAGTATAACAGGAAGAGGAACAGTAGCAACAGGAAGAGTAGAAAGAGGAGTAATAAAGACAGGAGACAGTGTAGACATAGTAGGATTAACAGATGAATCGAGAACAGTAGTAGTAACAGGGGTAGAAATGTTTAGAAAGATACTAGAAGAAGCCCAAGCAGGAGACAATATAGGTGCATTATTAAGAGGAGTTCAAAGAGACGAAATAGAAAGAGGCCAAGTATTAGCAAAACCTGGAACAATTACTCCACATACAAAATTCGAAGCTGAAGTATACGTATTGACAAAAGAAGAAGGTGGAAGACATACACCATTCTTTAATGGATATAGGCCACAATTTTATTTCAGAACAACTGACGTAACAGGCAACATCGAATTACCAGAAGGAGTAGAAATGGTAATGCCAGGCGACAATGCTAAATTTACTATAGAGTTAATAACTCCGATAGCTATGGAAGAAGGATTAAGATTTGCTATTCGTGAAGGTGGTAGAACAGTAGGTGCTGGAGTTGTTACTAAGATTCTTGGGTAATAATTTTAAAAGAAGGGGACTAAAAGCTCCCTTTCTTTTCATATCTCTTGTTATTCAAAAAAATTAACAAACAGTATAAAAAAGACTTGAGTTTTTCTAAAATATGCTATAAACTATAGTAGTGTCCAAAAACTTTTATTTTTAGACATTGCGATGATACAAAAGGTTGCCCCGCACTCAATCCTATAAATAAATATTGTAATTAAAATATTTCTCAATCCCTTGTAAAATTAATTGTATCTGATTTGTTTATTGGATTGAGTGCGGGGGGAATTTTTGTTGAGAATGTCCGGTTTAAAATCGGGCGACGGGAATTGTCTTAAATGGCTTAGCTTTTATATAAAAAAAGTTACAACACACCCGGAAGTGTGTATCGGCAATTCCTTGTCGCATGTAAAAAACAACATGCGATAGAAGGAGGGAATTTTAATGTCAAATAAG
This sequence comes from Tepidimicrobium xylanilyticum, assembly GCF_900106765.1. NCBI lineage: Bacteria > Bacillati > Bacillota > Tissierellia > Tissierellales > Tepidimicrobiaceae > Tepidimicrobium > Tepidimicrobium xylanilyticum. The sequence continues at coordinate 281,097 of NZ_FNNG01000003.1, read as the reverse complement.
AACAAACAAAAAATAAGGATTAGATTGAAAGCTTATGATCATGAGTTGCTAGACGCATCTGCACAAAAAATAGTTGAGACAGCTAAGAGAACTGGGGCTGACGTTTCTGGTCCAGTACCATTGCCAACAGATAGGGAAGTTATTACAATTCTACGTGCGGTTCATAAGTATAAGGATTCAAGAGAACAATTTGAACAAAGAACCCATAAGAGATTGATTGATATTCTCAATCCAAATCAAAAAACTGTAGATTCACTTATGAAGTTGAATTTACCAGCAGGTGTAGATATTGAGATTAAGCTATAATTTCTTAGAATGATTACCAAAGGGTAATCCGCTGTAAGATAATAGGAGGTGTAGAGATGAAAAATATACTAGGAAGAAAAATTGGAATGACTCAGATATTTAATGAAGATGGAGTTGTTATTCCAGTAACAGTTGTTGAAGCAGGTCCTGTTAAGGTAATACAAAAGAAAACTGTAGAAAATGATGGATATAATGCTGTACAAGTAGGTTTCGCAGATGTAAAGGAAAAAAGAGTTAATAGGCCTTTAAAAGGACATTTCGATAAGGCAGGAGTAGAATATAAAAGATATCTTAGAGAATTTAGAGTGGATAATGTAGAAGAATTTGAAGTTGGTCAGGAAATTAAAGTGGATGTATTTGAAGCTGGAGATAAAGTGGATGTTACAGGAATATCAAAGGGTAAAGGGACTCAAGGCCCTATCAAGAGACATAATTTCTCAAGAGGACCTGAAAGTCATGGTTCTAAATATCATAGGGGGCCAGGTGCTAGGGCAGCAGCTACTTTCCCGGCAAGAGTTTTTAAAGGTTCAAAACAAGCTGGTAGAATGGGAAATGAAAGAGTGACAGTCCAAAACCTTGAAGTGGTTAGGGTAGATGCGGATAAGAATCTATTATTGGTAAAAGGTGCCGTACCAGGACCAAAGGGTGGCTTGTTAATTATAAAGGAATCTGTCAAAAACAGATAAGAGATAGTAGAAAGGAGGAACTGGTATGCCTAAGGTGAATGTTTACAACATATTAGGTGAACAAGTAGGAGAAATGGAATTAAGTGATAATGTTTTCGGCGTTGAAGTAAATCAGCATGTGCTTTACGAAGTGGTAAAGAACCATTTAGCTAATAGAAGACAAGGGACTCAATCTGCTAAGACGAGGGCAGAGGTTAGAGGTGGAGGAAGAAAACCTTGGAGACAAAAAGGTACAGGTAGAGCTCGCCAAGGAAGCATAAGAGCGCCTCAATGGGTAGGCGGAGGAATAGTTTTCCCACCAAAACCAAGAGATTACAGCTACAAAGTTCCTAAGAAGGTTAAAAGATTAGCTATGAAATCAGCTTTAAGTTCTAAGGTCCTAAACGATGAGATAATAGTATTAGACGAGTTAAATTTGAGTGAACCTAAGACTAAGGAAATGGTTAAGATATTAGAAAATATAAAAGCTAACAAAAAAGCTTTAATAGTAATGGATGAGAAGAACCTAAATGTAATTAAATCAGCTAGGAATATTCCGAATGTAGAAACCGCATTGGTAAACACTTTGAATGTTTATGATATTTTAAACTATGATTCCTTTATAATCACTAAAGATGCGGTTAGGAAAGTGGAGGAGGTGTATGCATAATGCGTAATCCACACGACATAATCATTAGGCCTATAATAACAGAAGAAAGTATGAATGCTATGGCCGAAAAAAAATACACATTTCAAGTAGATAAAAGAGCGAATAAGTCTGAAATTAAAAAGGCTATAGAAAAGATATTCGATGTAAAAGTTGAAAAGGTAAATACCATGAACATGTTGGGAAAAGAAAAGAGAATGGGAGTACATGTTGGTAGGAGACCCAACTGGAAAAAGGCAATAGTAACTTTAACTGAAGATTCTAAGGAAATAGAATTCTTTGAAGGAATGTAGTAGTTTTTAGAAGAAGGAGGGAATAACATTGAGTATTAAAAAATACAAAGCAACTTCCCCAGGCATACGTCAAATGACTGTTTCCGACTTTGCAGAGATAACCAAAAGAGAGCCTGAAAAGTCTTTGGTTGTTACCTTGAAGAAAACAGGTGGAAGAAACTCTCAAGGGAGAATTACAGTACGCCATAGGGGAGGCGGAGCTAAGAGAAAGTATAGAATCATAGATTTTAAGAGGGATAAAGACGGAATTCCAGGAAAGGTTGCAGCTATAGAATACGATCCAAATAGGACAGCCAGAATTGCATTAATACATTATGTTGATGGTGAAAAAAGATATATACTTGCTCCAAACAAATTAAGGGTTGGAGATGTTATTGAATCTGGAGAACATGCAGATATTAAAATAGGCAATGCTTTACCTCTTAGAAATATTCCGGTAGGTACTACTGTTCATAATGTAGAGTTAAGTCCAGGAAAAGGAGGCCAACTTGTAAGATCTGCTGGCTCTGAAGCTCAACTAATGGGTAAAGAAGGGAAATATGCACAGTTAAGATTACCTTCAGGAGAATTTAGATTGGTTCTATTAGATTGCCGTGCAACTATTGGGCAAGTAGGAAATGTTGAACATGAAAACTTAACATTAGGCAAAGCGGGAAAAAGCAGACATAGAGGTAGAAGACCTCATGTTAGAGGTAGTGCTATGAACCCTGTAGATCACCCACATGGTGGTGGAGAAGGAAGGGCTCCAATTGGTATGCCATCGCCTTTAACTCCATGGGGTAAACCTACACTAGGATATAAAACTAGACCTAAGAACAAGAAATCGGATAAATATATTGTGAGAAGAAGGAAAAAGTAGCTAACGATGTCTGAAAGGAGGAATAATAATGGGTAGATCTTTAAAGAAAGGTCCCTTTTGTGATGACCATCTTCTAAAGAAGATAGAAGAATTAAATAAGAAAAATGAGAAAAAAGTCATTAAAACTTGGTCTCGTCGTTCCACCATATTTCCTCAAATGGTAGGTCATACTATTGCAGTTCACGATGGAAGAAAGCATGTACCCATATATATAACAGAAGATATGGTAGGACACAAGCTTGGCGAATTTGTACCTACTAGAACATTTAGAGGACACGGTGATAAGACTGAAAGGTCAACAGCACTTAAATAGATATAAAGGAGGGAATGAGGATGGAAGCTAGAGCTGAAGCTAAATATATAAGGATTTCACCTTTGAAGGTTAACTATATATGCAAAGAGATTAGAGGAAAACATGTAGATGAAGCTTTGACAATCCTTAGATTTACACCTAAAAAGGGTGCAAGAGTCCTTGAAAAAGTGTTAAATTCTGCTATCGCTAATGCGGAGAACAATTTTAATTTAGATAGAGATAATTTATATGTTAAGGAAGCTTATGCTAATGATGGACCTCAGCTTAAAAGATGGAGACCTCGTGCGAGAGGAATGGCTTATCCAATATTGAAAAGAACTAGTCATATTGGAGTGGTAGTAGAAGAAAGAGAGTAGAAAAGGAGGGATAGATAATGGGTCAAAAGGTTAATCCACACGGTTTAAGGGTTGGAATAATTAAGGACTGGGATTCTAAATGGTTCGCAGATAAGAAGAATTTCAACGATTATCTAATAGAGGATTATAAAATTCGAGAATATATTAAGAAGAGCATGTTTATTGCAGGAATCTCAAAGATTGAGATAGAAAGAGCAGCTAATCGAGTAAAGGTTACTATTCATACTGCAAAACCAGGAATGGTAATAGGAAAAGGCGGTACAGGTGTAGAACAATTAAGAAAAGATGTTGAAAAGATGACTAAAAAGGAAGTAATTATTAATGTGGAAGAAGTAAAGGTTCCCGAGCTAGATGCTCAGTTGGTAGCTGAAAATATTGCTTCTCAGCTAGAAAGAAGGGTTTCCTTTAGAAGGGCAATGAAACAAGCAATACAAAGGACCATGAGAGCAGGAGCAGAAGGAATAAAGACTGCTGTATCCGGTAGACTTGGAGGAGCAGATATGGCTAGAACTGAAGGATACAGTGAAGGAACTATACCTCTCCAAACTTTGAGAGCAGATATAGATTATGGATTTGCTGAAGCCGATACCACCTATGGAAAATTAGGAGTAAAGGTATGGATATATAAAGGAGAGATTCTTCCTACTAAAAAAGTAGATGAAGATGAAAAAAAAGATGAAGAGGATTTAACAGAGTAGTATATAAATAACTTGTAGGAAGGAGGAAGGTAAAATGTTAATGCCTAAAAGAGTAAAATTTCGTAGAGTTCATAGAGGAAGAATGAAAGGAAAAGCTACTAGAGGTAATAAACTTACTTACGGAGAATATGGATTGCAAGCTCTTGAGCCAGCATGGATAACTTCAAATCAAATAGAAGCGGCAAGACGTGCTATGACCAGATCTGTAAGAAGAGGCGGTAATATCTGGATTAAAGTATTCCCGGATAAACCAGTTACTGAAAAGCCAGCTGAAACGCGTATGGGTGCTGGTAAAGGTTCACCAGAATATTGGGTAGCAGTTGTAAAACCAGGAAGAATATTATTTGAAATGGGTGGAGTATCAGAAGAGGTAGCAAGAGAAGCGATGAGATTGGCGGCACATAAATTACCAATTAAGACTAAATTTGTCACTCGTGAAGATGGAGAAGAAAAGGGTGGTGAAGCTAATGAAGGCTAAGGAAATTCGCCAGATGTCAGATAAGGAATTAGAGGCAAAACTATTAGATTTAAAAAATGAGTTGTTTAATTTGCGATTTCAATTGGCCACAGGTCAATTAGACAATCCCATGAGGATAAAAGCTGTTAGAAAAGATATTGCTCGGATAAAAACCATCGTTAGGGAACGAGAATTAGGTATAGGAAAGGAGGTTTAACCTCAGATGGATAGAGGAAATCGTAAGGTAAGAGTAGGTTATGTAGTAAGCGATAAAATGGATAAAACTGTTGTAGTTGCTGTAGAGACTTTTGTAACCCACCCTTTATATAAAAAGCAAATAAGAAGAACTACAAAGTTTAAAGCCCATGATGAAAACAATGAATGTAAGATTGGAGATTTAGTAAGAATAATGGAAACTAGACCATTAAGCAAGGAAAAACGCTGGAGAGTTATGGAAATAGTAGAAAAAGCAAAATAGTCCTTATGCCTGGAAAGGAGGTATTCTAATGATTCAAACTGAAAGTAGATTAAAAGTTGCAGATAATTCAGGTGCGAGAGAGCTATTAGTTATCAGAGTATTAGGAGGTACTAATAAAAAATATGCTAATATTGGAGATATAGTAGTTTGCTCTGTTAAAAGTGCAACACCTGGAGGAGTTGTAAAAAAAGGACAAATTATCAAGGCTGTAGTCGTTAGAACAAAACATGGTGTAAGAAGAAGTGATGGATCCTATATTAAATTTGACGACAATGCAGCAGTTATTATAAAAGATGATAATAATCCTGTAGGAACTCGTATTTTTGGGCCTGTAACAAGGGAATTAAGAAGAGGAAACTTTATGAAGATAATATCCCTAGCACCAGAAGTTCTATAAGAGGAGGTGTAGAATATGCATGTGAGAAGCGGAGATACTGTAATAGTTATTTCTGGAAAAGATAAAGGTAAAATAGGCAAAGTACTAAAGGTATTTCCTAAAGAAAATAGAGTAATTGTTGAGGGCGTAAATATGATTACAAAGCATATGAAAGCCCAAGGTCCAAACCAACAAGGTGGAATAATTAAAAAAGAAGGGCCAATCCATGCTTCAAAAACAATGTATTATTGTGAGAAGGATAAGACTGGGGTAAGAATAGGCCATAAATTTTTGGATGATGGCACTAAAGTTAGGATATGTAGAAAATGTGGAGAAGTATTAGATAAATAACTGGCATTGAAAGGAGGTAATAAATATGGCTTCCAGACTAAAAGAGAAGTATAAAAATGAAGTCGTACCAGCTTTGATGGAAAGATTTCAGTATAAGAATATTATGGAAGTTCCCAAATTGGAAAAAATAGTATTAAATATGGGTATTGGAGGAGCTAAAGATAATCCAAAAGCTTTAGAATCTGCTGTAAACGAAATGGCACTAATTTCCGGCCAAAGACCTGTAGTAACCCATGCAAAAAAATCCATAGCTAATTTTAAATTGCGTGCAGGTATGAAGGTAGGAGTTAAAGTAACCTTAAGAGGAGATAAAATGTATGATTTCTTAGATAAACTTATGAATATTTCACTACCAAGAGTTAGAGACTTTAGAGGGGTAAGCAGTTCTTCCTTTGATGGTAGAGGGAATTATGCATTAGGAATAAGAGAACAATTAATATTCCCAGAGATAGATTACGATATGGTGGAAGGCATTCGAGGAATGGATATAGTCATAGTTACAACTGCTAAGACAGATGAAGAAGCGAAGGTGTTTTTAGAGCTAATGGGTATGCCTTTTAGAAAGTAAAGAAGGAGGGGAAGAATTTGGCAAAGAAATCGATGATTGCTAAGCAAAAGAGAAAACCCAAATTTAGTACAAGACAATATAATAGGTGTAAAATTTGCGGTAGGCCTCGCGGTTATCTTAGAAAATATGGAGTATGTCGTATTTGTTTTAGAGAATTAGCATATAAAGGCCAAATCCCTGGAGTTAAAAAAGCCAGTTGGTAGTATTAAGGTTATGAAAGGAGGTAGCTAATTATGATGACTGACCCAATTGCAGATATGTTAACAAGAATAAGAAATGGTAATAATGCAAAACATGATACTGTTGATATTCCTGCCTCAAACATCAAGAAGGAAATAGCACAAATCCTACTAGATGAAGGGTATATAAAAGGCTTTGATGTAATAGATGATGGGAAACAAGGGATTATTAGGATCGAATTAAAATATGGAAAGCATAATGAGAAGGTATTAAGCGGAATTAAGAGGATATCCAAGCCAGGATTAAGGGTTTACGTTAAAAGTGATGAAATACCTAGAGTTTTAGGTGGGCTTGGAATAGCAATTCTTTCAACTTCAAAAGGCATTATGACTGATAAAGAAGCTAGAAAAGAAGGAGTAGGCGGAGAGGTTCTTTGTTATGTATGGTAACAAAGGTAATTTACAGGAATAGGAGGTGCACTTATGTCAAGAATAGGATTGAAGCCAATAGATATTCCAAAAGGTGTTGAAATAAAATTAGATACAAAAAATCATATAGAAGTAAAAGGGCCTAAAGGAGTTATAAAGGATCAACTAAGTTCAGAAATGGAAATAAAAATTGAAGATAATCAGATCTTCGTGAATAGGCCATCAGATGATAAGAAACACAAGTCATTACACGGATTAACTAGGACATTAATTGCCAATATGATCGAAGGGGTGACTAATGGTTACTCTAAGAAACTAGAAATTCACGGTACAGGATATAGAGCTCAAAAACAAGGAAAGAAATTGATTTTGAACTTAGGATATTCTCATCCAATAGAATTAGAGGACCCAGAGGGAATTGAAGTTGAGGTACCAGCAGCCAATCAAATTATTGTAAAAGGAATAGACAAACAAAAAGTTGGTAATTATGCAGCAGTAATTAGAGACTTTAGGAAACCAGAACCTTACAAAGGCAAAGGTATTAGATATGCTGATGAATATGTAAGGCGTAAGGTTGGTAAGACTGGTAAGTAGAAGGGAGTGAATGAAGTTGTTAAAAAAGGTAAGTAGAAATGAAATGAGAAAGAATAGACATTTAAGGATTAGAAAAAAAGTTTATGGAACTCCTGAAAGACCAAGATTAAACGTTTATAAAAGTAACAATCATATCTATGCTCAAATAATAGATGATATAAAAGGACATACTTTGGCATCAGCTTCAACTTTAGATAAAGAACTAAGGGGAGAATTAAATTCAACTAAAAATGTGGAAGCAGCAAAACTAGTAGGCCAATTAATAGGTAGAAGAGCCCTTGAAAAGGGAATCAAAGAAGTAGTATTCGATAGAGGTGGATATATTTATCACGGAAAGATAAAAGAGCTTGCAGAAGGAGCTCGAGAAGCTGGTCTTAAATTCTAGGAAAAGGAGGGAAATAAATGGAGCGTTCATATATAGATTCAAATGAGTTAGATTTAAAGGAGAGAGTTGTTAGCATAAATCGCGTTACCAAGGTAGTTAAAGGTGGTAGAAACTTTAGATTTAGTGCCCTTGTAGTAGTTGGAGATGGAAATGGGCATGTGGGCGTAGGAATGGGTAAAGCTTTAGAAGTTCCAGAAGCTATTAGAAAAGCCATACAAGATGCTAAGAAACATATTATTAAGGTTCCACTTGTAGGTACAACTATTCCTCATGAAATAATAGGAGTTTTTGGTGCAGGAAAGGTCTTACTTAAGCCATCTAAGGAAGGTACGGGAGTTATAGCCGGTGGACCAGTACGTGCAGTTTGTGAGTTAGCTGGCATTAGAGATATAAGAACTAAATCTTTAGGATCTAATAATCCAAGGAATGTGGTTAATGCTACTATTGAAGCTTTAAAAAATTTAAAGAAAGTAGAAGATGTTGCTAAGCTAAGAGGAAAGACTGCAGATGAAATAATAAGCTAGGAGGGGAGTATAGTGGCTAAGATTAAGATTAAATTGGTTAGATCTATTATTGGAAGACCAGAAAAACATAGAAGGACTATAGAAGCTCTTGGACTTAGAAAGATTGGGCAGGTAGTAGAAAAAGAAGATACTCCTCAAATTAGAGGTATGATAGCTCAAGTAGACTACATGGTTGAAGTAACAGAATAATCTTTTAAGGAGGTGTTACCAATGAAATTACACGAATTAAGGCCAAGTGCTGGAGGAACTAAGAAACGCAAAAGAGTTGGTAGAGGTACTAGCTCAGGTCATGGGAAAACTTCTGGTAGAGGGCATAAAGGACAAAAGGCAAGGTCTGGAGGTGGAACAAGACCAGGTTTTGAAGGAGGTCAAATGCCACTTATAAGGAGATTGCCAAAGAGAGGCTTTACTAATATATTTGCAAAGGAATATGCTATTATAAATGTAGAAGACTTGAATAGATTTGAAGAAAACACAGTTGTAACACCAGAATTGTTAATAGCTAATGGGGTAGTAAAAAGAGGCAAAGCTATAGATGGTGTAAAGGTATTGGGGGATGGAGAAATAAATAAAAAACTCACTGTAAAAGCCCATAAGTTTAGCAAAACAGCTGCTGAAAAGATTGAGGCTGCAGGGGGAAAGGTAGAGGTGATATAGATGATTTCAACCTTGAGAAATGCCTGGAAAATAGAGGATATTCGAAAAAGAATCATCTTTACTTTATTAATGCTTTTAGTCATAAGGTTAGGTTCAAGTATTCCAGTGCCATATATGGATAGGGATATAATCAGGCAAATATTTGAACTAGGCCAAGCAGGAGTATTAGAGTTTCTTGATTTAATGGCAGGTGGAACCTTTAGTGAGTTTAGTATTTTTGCATTGAATATTTATCCCTATATCACCGCTTCCATAATAATTCAGTTATTGACAATTGCCATTCCGAGACTTGAAGAGATAGCTAAGGAAGGAGAGGCTGGCAGAAAGAAAATAGCTCAATGGACCAAATATGGTGCTGTAATATTAGCCATTATACAGGCAATAGGTACTACTTTTGGTTTCTTCAATAGGGCTCTTGTTGCACAGGGGCCATTACAAACTGCTATAGTAATAATATCTTTAACAGCAGGAACTTCCTTTTTAATATGGATTGGAGACCTTATTACTGAAAAAGGCATTGGAAATGGTATTTCTCTAATAATTTTTGTTGGGATTATTTCCAAGCTCCCTTCTGAATTTCTGAAGCCAATTGCATGGGCTAGAATGGGAGTTTTAGATGCCCTTAGTATAGTTAAATTGGTACTATTTGTAATAGTTGCCTTAGTAATAATTGCAGTAGTTGTAGCTTTACAAGAAGGGGAAAGAAGAATACCTGTTCAATATGCAAAGAGAGTTGTAGGTAGAAAAATGTATGGTGGGCAAAGTTCACATATACCTTTAAAGGTTTCTATGGCAGGAGTTATACCTGTAATATTTTCTACCTCATTACTGGCGTTCCCACAAACATTAGCTCTTTTCTTCAAAGGAGAGCCTTCAGAATGGATAACTAAGTATTTGACAGTACAAGGTAGTGTGGGAATATGGGTTTATTCTATATTGAATGTATTGTTGATCATATTCTTCACATATTTCTATACAGCTGTTCAATTTAACACAGTTGAATATGCTAAAAACTTACAACAATATGGTGGATTTATTCCAGGAATTAGACCAGGAAGACCAACTTCCGACTATTTAAATAAGGTAATATCAAGAATAACCTTTATAGGTGCTATATCCTTAGCTGTAATAGCTTCACTGCCAATCATATTATCTCATCTGTTTAAGATGAATGTTAATTTCGGTGGTACTGCTATTATAATAGTAGTTGGGGTAGCATTAGAAACTGTAAAACAAATAGAGTCTCAAATGTTAATGAGGCATTATAAAGGATTCTTGAAATAATTTATAGGGGATGATCTATATGAGACTAATATTACTAGGACCTCCTGGAGCGGGTAAAGGCACTCAGGCATCGGCTATAGTTAAAAAATATGATATTCCCCATATTTCAACTGGCGATATTTTTAGAGATAATATAAAAAGGGGAACTGAACTAGGCTTAAAAGCCAAATCCTATATGGATCAAGGGCTATTGGTTCCCGACGATTTAGTAATATCTATTGTTAAAGATAGATTGCTTGAAGGTGATTGCAAAAAGGGTTTCCTTTTAGATGGATTTCCTAGGACCTTGGCTCAGGGAGAAGCCTTGGATGATGTATTAGCGGATATGGATTTAAAGCTTGACAAGGTAATAAATATAGATGTGGAAAAGGAAGTATTAATAGAAAGGGCTGTAGGAAGAAGGGTATGTAAAAGCTGTGGCTCAACTTATCATGTTAAGTTTAGTCCACCGAAACAAGAAAATATATGTGATAAATGTGGCGAAGAATTGTTCCAAAGGGATGACGATAAGAAGGAAACCATAGAGAAGAGAATCGAAGTATATTTAGAACAAACCAGGCCCTTAATTGATTATTATACCGAAAAAGGGTTAATATTAAATGTAGATGGCTCTAAGTCAATTGACTCTATTTTCCAGGATATTATAAATTCCTTAGGAGATTAGGGGAAAAGTTAGAGAAGGGGAGAGCCTTTCTCCCTTGGCAATATGACAGCTCGTCTAACTAAGCTTTTAAAGAGGTGAACTTAATGGATTCAACTAGTGACATAACCATCGGGCAGGTGGTTAAGTCAAGGGCTGGTCGTGATAAAGGTAGAGTTTTCTTGGTATTAGAAATTTTGGATGATAAGCACGTTTTAGTAGTAGATGGCGATTTAAGGAAATTGGATAAGCCAAAGAAGAAGAAGGTAAAACATCTAACGGTTTATAATACGGTGTTAACAGAGTTGAAAGATAAATTGGATAATAATATAAAGATCAATAATGCCTATATTAGAAGATTGTTAGAACCTTTCAATAAGAGTTTCTAAAATCGTTAAAATAGGAGGTTCGATAATTGAATGTCTAAAAAAGATGTCATTGAAGTGGAAGGTACAGTAGTGGATGCCTTACCAAATGCCATTTTTAAAGTGAAGCTGGATAATGGCCATGAAATTTTAGCCCACATTTCTGGAAAGCTAAGGATGAACTATATTAGAATACTTCCTGGAGATAAAGTAACGGTAGAATTGTCACCTTATGATTTGACTAGAGGCAGAATAACCTGGCGAAACAAGTAGCATAGGAGGGAGATTAGATGAAGGTAAGACCATCTGTAAAGAAAATTTGTGAAAAATGTAAGATCATTAAAAGAAAAGGAAGAGTAATGGTAATTTGTGAAAACCCAAAACACAAGCAAAAACAAGGCTAATTCAGGATTTGGTTTCAAATTTATGAAGATACTATGGGAGGTGTAAATTGTAATGGCAAGAATTGCAGGTGTTGACCTACCTAGAGATAAAAGGGTAGAAATCGGTTTAACCTATATCTATGGAATTGGTAGGTCCAGAGCAAATGAAATATTAAAGAAAGCAAACATAGATCCAAATACAAGAGTAAAGGATTTAACAGAAGCTGAAGTTAATGCTATTAGAAATATAATTGACCACAACTATCGTGTAGAGGGAGATTTAAGAAGGGAAATTGCGTTAAATTTAAAGAGATTGAGAGAAATTAATTGTTATAGAGGGATTAGACATAGAAGAGGACTTCCAGTTAGAGGACAGAGAACAAAGACTAATGCAAGAACTAGAAAAGGTCCCAAGAGGATTATAGGCAAGAAAAAATAGAGGTGTATGAAGGAGGGAAGTAAAGTGGCAGCAAAGAAAGCTAGAGCAACTCGTGTTAGAAGAAGAGAACGTAAGAATATAGAAAGAGGGCAAGCCCATATTACATCGACTTTTAATAACACCATGGTAACTTTAACAGATTTACAAGGTAATGTTATTTCATGGGCAAGTGCAGGGCAATTAGGCTTTAAAGGTTCAAGAAAATCAACACCTTTTGCAGCTCAACAAGCGGCAGAAGAAGCTGCAAAAAAAGCTATGGAACATGGCTTGAAAAGCGTTGAAGTATACGTTAAAGGCCCTGGTTCAGGTAGAGAAGCTGCTATAAGATCTCTTCAAGCCACAGGCTTGGAAGTTAGTTTAATTAAAGATGTTACTCCAATACCACATAATGGTTGTAGACCACCAAAACGTAGAAGAGTTTAATATAGGAGGTGTGAGGATAGATGGCTAGATATACAGGTCCAGTATGTAGATTATGTCGTAGAGAAGGACAGAAATTATATTTAAAAGGCGATAAATGTTATACTGATAAATGCCCAGTTGCTAGGAGAAACTATGTTCCAGGGCAACATGGACAATCGAGAAAAAAAGTAACAGAGTATGGTTTACAGTTAAGGGAGAAGCAAAAAGTTCGTAGATTCTATGGTATTCAAGAATCACAAATGAGGATGTATTTTGATAGAGCAGATAAGATGCCAGGAATTACAGGGGAAAACTTGCTGAAACTATTAGAGCTAAGATTTGACAACACAGTATATAGACTTGGATTTGCATCATCCAGAGCTGAAGCAAGGCAATTGGTTAGACATGGGCATTTCACAATTAATGGAAATAAAGTTGATATCCCTTCAACCATTTTGAAAGTTGGAGATGTAATCGAAGTAAAGGCAAGGAGTAAAAATAGCCCTAAATTTAAGGAATTAGTTGAGAATCATCGAGGAAATACCGTTAGATGGCTAGAAGTGAATCCTGAAGAATATAGGGGTAGAGTTGTAGCTGAGCCTACAAGGGAAGATATCGATATTCCAATACAAGAACACTTAATTGTAGAGCTATATTCAAAATAATAATTATAATAGAATCAGTCACCCTCGTCCTTTGATAACAAATTTAATAAGGAGGGTTAATGTTAATGATAGAAATTGAAAAACCAAGAATAGAGATTGTGGAATTGAGCGAAGATAACACTTATGGGAAATTTGTTGTCGAGCCTCTTGAAAGAGGATATGGTACTACCTTAGGAAATGGACTAAGACGGGTATTGTTATCGTCTTTACCAGGGGCAGCCGTATCCTCTATAAAGATTCAAGGAGTTTTGCATGAATTTTCTACAGTGCCAGGTGTTTTGGAAGATGTTCCAGAAATGATATTAAACATTAAAGGAATTACTGCTAAGATGTATACGGATGAACCTGTTACCTTGAGATTGGAAGTGGAAGGTCCACAGGTAGTAACAGCAGGGGATATTATCACTACTCCCGATGTTGAGATACTTAATAAAGATCACTATATAGCAACTGTAAATGAAGATGGTAAATTATATATGGAACTGGAAATGATAAGGGGGAGAGGGTATAGAACTGCTGAAAGGAATAAAAAGGAAGGACAATCGGTAGGAGTAATACCCATTGATTCCTCTTTTTCTCCTGTGAGGAAGGTGAATTTTTGGGTAGAAAATACAAGGGTAGGCCAATTTACTGATTATGATAAGTTAACCCTTGAAGTGTGGACTAATGGCTCCATGAAACCTGAAGAGGCAACTTCTTTAGGGGCTAAGATACTTACCGAGCACTTGAATCTATTTATTGGCTTAACAGACCATGTTAATGATGTGGAAATAATGGTAGAAAAAGAAGAGGACAAAAAAGAGAAAGTTTTAGAAATGACAGTAGAAGAATTAGACCTATCGGTAAGAAGTTACAATTGTTTAAAGAGAGCTGGAATTAATACAGTTGACGAACTAACTCAAAAAACTGAAGATGATTTAATGAAGGTTAGAAATTTAGGTAAAAAATCTTTAGAGGAAATTCAGGAAAAGCTTGCTGAATTAGGTCTAAGTTTAAAAGAAATAGATGATTAGCAGGATATGAAGGAGGGAGAGATATGGCTACATTGAGAAAGCTTGGCCGCCGTACAGATCATAGAAAAGCAATGTTGAGAAATCAAGTAACAAGCCTTTTAAAACATGGAAGAATTGAGACAACAGTTACAAGAGCTAAAGAAACTAGGAGAATGGCTGAAAAGATGATAACCCTAGGTAAAAGAGGGGATTTACATGCTAGACGACAAGCATTAGCGTATATTTACGATGAAGACGTGGTAAAAAAACTATTCGATGAAATTGCTCCCAAATATGCCGATAGAAATGGTGGATATACTAGAATATTAAGACTAGGTCCTCGTAGAGGAGACGGTTCAGAGATGGCAATTCTAGAATTAGTATAGTGGATAGGGGATTAAGTAAGGAAGACTTTAGTCTTCATTGTAAAATACTTAGTCCCTTTTTTTCAATGAGTAATGATAGATGTCCATTGTCAATTAAATAGCTTTGTGTTATATTAAGTAATGGAAATAAATGAAAGCTAGGAGATAAAAATGTCGGAAGATATCATTAGAATAGAAAACGTCACATATAAGTACAATTCTGTTGGAGAAGATAGCCAGTTAACTGCAATTAAAGATATAAATATATCCGTAAAAAAAGGTGAATACTTGGTAATATTAGGACATAATGGTTCTGGCAAATCTACTTTAGCCAAGCTAATGAATGGCCTATTACTACCTACTAGAGGAGATGTATATGTAAAAAATATGAATACCAAGGATGCTAACAAAATTTGGGAAATAAGAGAAACAGCTGGTATGGTATTCCAAAACCCTGATAACCAAATAGTAGCAACAATTGTAGAAGAAGATGTTGCCTTTGGCCCAGAAAATCAGGGAATTCCTCCAAAAGAGATAAGAAAACGAGTAGATGAAGCATTGGAAATTGTGGAAATGTCAGAGTATAAAAAGCATGCTCCCCACTTACTTTCTGGGGGTCAAAAGCAAAGGGTAGCAATTGCAGGGATTCTTGCTATGAGACCTGAATGTATAATATTAGATGAACCTACGGCAATGCTGGATCCCATTGGAAGAATTGAGATAATAAATACAATTATGAAGTTAAATAGAGAGGAAAAAAAGACTATAGTTCATATTACTCATTTTATGGATGAAGCAGTAGAAGCAGACAGAATACTTATTATGGAACAAGGGAAAATAGTTATGGAAGGAAGCCCTAGGGAAATATTCAGTCAGGTAGAAAAAGTTAAAAGTCTTGGACTAGATGTTCCGCAGGTAACTGAGCTGGCTTTTGAATTGCGGAAAGAGGGCATTGATATACCAACAGACATATTAACCATAGAGGAATTGGTGAAAGCCTTATGTTAATAAAATTGGAAAATGTTAGTTATGTATATAATCCAAATACCCCTTTTGAGAGGAAAGCTTTAGACAATGTAAATATAAGCATTAATGAAGGTGATTTTGTCGGCCTTATTGGGCATACGGGTTCGGGAAAATCCACCTTGGTTCAACACTTAAATGGCCTTTTAAAGCCTACATCTGGGAAGGTAATTGTTGATGGAGTGGATATAACTAAAGAAACTAATTTAAAGGATATAAGGCAAAAGGTAGGCTTAGTATTCCAATACCCTGAGCACCAATTATTTGAAGAAACCATATATAAGGATATAGCATTTGGGCCCAAAAATTTAGGGTTGAAAGAAGAGGAAATAGAAGAACGAGTTATAAGAGCCATGGAATTGGTAGGATTAGATTATGAGAGCTTAAAAGATAGGTCTCCCTTTGAACTCAGTGGCGGACAGAAAAGAAGGGTAGCTATTGCAGGTGTTTTAGCAATGAACCCTAAAGTTTTAATCTTAGATGAGCCTACAGCAGGTCTTGATCCCAGGGGAAGAGATGAAATTTTAGGCAGACTAGAAATCCTACACCAAGAAGGTATTACCATTATATTGGTCTCCCACAGCATGGAGGATATAG
The DNA here is from genome assembly GCF_900106765.1 of Tepidimicrobium xylanilyticum. Taxonomy (NCBI): domain Bacteria; kingdom Bacillati; phylum Bacillota; class Tissierellia; order Tissierellales; family Tepidimicrobiaceae; genus Tepidimicrobium; species Tepidimicrobium xylanilyticum. The sequence goes on along the minus strand of NZ_FNNG01000003.1, from coordinate 264,787 downwards.
CTAGATTAGTTAATCGAATAATTGTAATGCATAAGGGGAAAATAGCAATGGAAGGTGAAACGAGAGAAATATTTAAGCAAGCAGATAAATTAACTGAATTGAGCTTAGGTATCCCACAGGTTACATCTTTTATGAGAGAGTATAAGAATAGAGGGAATCAGGTTAAAGATATAGTGCTTACTGTGAAAGAGGCCAAGGAAGAAATAATAAATTATTTAAGGAGAAGAGGAAATGCTTAAGGATATTACAATAGGTCAATATTTTCCAGGAGATACTTTTGTCCATAGACTTGACCCTAGGATAAAAATATTAATAGTGATGATGTTTATAGCTTCTTTGTTTTTTATAAAGACCTTTAAACCCTACTTACTAATTTTAGTCTTCTTACTCTTTTCCATTTGGGCCTCTAAGGTACCCTTTAAATATGTATTAAAGGGATTAAAACCTCTTATGCTAATAATAGGGATAACCTTTGTTATAAATTTACTGCTAACGAAGGGAGAAGTATTATTCGAAATAGGGCCTTTGACAATTACTAAAGAGGGACTTAGCCAAGCGGTATTTATGGCTTTAAGGTTAATCTTTTTAATAACCGGTACTTCTCTACTCACTCTTACTACATCACCAATAGCCCTTACTGATGGGATAGAAAAGCTATTATCTCCTTTTAAGAAAATTGGTTTACCAGCTCATGAATTAGCCATGATGATGACTATAGCATTGAGGTTTATTCCTACACTTATGGAGGAAACGGATAAGATTATGAAAGCTCAAATGGCTAGAGGTGCAGATTTTGAAAGTGGGAACATTATCAATAGGGCCAAGAATTTGGTACCACTACTGGTTCCGCTATTTATAAATGCTTTCAGAAGAGCAGATGAGCTGGCTATAGCTATGGAGGCTAGATGCTATCGTGGAGGAGAACATAGAACTAGGTTGAATGAGTTAAAACTGGATAATAAGGATGTATTGACCATCATTTCTATGACTATATTCTTTGGGTTTATAATCATTAATAGATATATCCAATTGATATAAGAGGTAGTAATATGATCAATATTAAGCTTACTATTCAGTATGAGGGTACTAATTATTGTGGTTGGCAAAAGCAAAAAAATGGCAATAGCATTCAAAAGGAAATAGAAAGAGCAATTAAAGAGGTTACAGGAGAAAATGTAAATTTAATTGGTTCTGGAAGAACCGATAAGGGAGTACACGCAATAGGACAGGTAGCAAATTTTTTAACCAATACCAGTATTCCACCGGATAGAATTAAATTTGCATTAAACAATATATTGCCTGAAGATATTAGAATAATAGAGTCGGAAGAAGTAAATATAAATTTCCATTCTAGGTATGATGCCATTGGAAAGAGATACAAATATGTTATTTACAGTAGCCAAATCGGAAATCCGCTGTATAGGAATTTTGCTTACCATGTGCCATTTGCTTTTGACATTGAAGAGATGAAAAAGGCAATGAAATTTTTTATAGGCACCCATGATTTTTCTGCATTCATGGCATCAAATAGCGGTGCAAAGTCTACCATTAGAACTATTGACAAGTTTTTTCTTGAAAAAAAGGATGACCTAATGGTTTTTACTATAGAGGGAAATGGATTTCTATATAATATGGTAAGAATAATAATAGGAACTTTAGTAGATGTAGGCCGAAAAAGATTTAAAAGCGATGAGATACCTCATATCATAAAATCAAAAAACAGGCGGTTTGCTGGACATACAGCACCTCCAGAGGGACTTTATTTGGTAAAGGTATTTTATTAAACATAGAAAATATCAATTGTTAAATATAAAGCATATAATGGAGTGTTCCTTTCAAAATACGTATTGACATTGATATTGCCTTGTATTAGAATATATTAGAGTGTTTTAAAAAGCCCCGGAACTTTTTATAACCAACGTTGGAACAAGGAGGGAATAAGATGAAGAGCTATATGGCTAACCCAAATGAGATAGAGAGAAAATGGTACGTTATAGATGCAGAAGGTAAAGTTTTAGGTAGATTGGCTTCAGAAGTAGCTTCTATATTAAGAGGCAAGAACAAGCCTATATATACTCCTCACGTAGATACTGGGGACTATGTAATAATTATAAATGCAGACAAGGTTAAATTAACAGGAAAGAAATTAGACCAAAAGGAATATAGATACCATTCAGGTTATCCTGGTGGATTAAAATCTGTACCATATAGAAAATTGATGGATAAGAATCCAGAAAAAGCTATTCATTTAGCCGTTAGAGGAATGCTTCCAAAGAACAGACTTGGAAGAAAAATGATCAAAAAATTAAAGATATATAGCGGTTCAGAACATAATCATGAAGCTCAGAAACCAGAAGTATATGAATTTTAATTGAGCCTAAAGAAGGGAGGACTGTAAGTGGCTAATGTACAATATATAGGAACAGGAAGAAGAAAGACCTCAGTAGCTAGAGTTAGATTATTACCAGGTACAGGTAATATTATAATAAATAAAAGAGACATTAATGAATACTTTGATTATGATACACTAAAAGTTCTTGTTAAAGAGCCTTTAGTTATAACTGATACATTAGACAAATATGATGTATTTGTAAATGTTAAAGGCGGCGGATTTACTGGGCAAGCTGGAGCTATCAGACATGGTATCGCAAGAGCTTTAGTAAATTCTAATGAAGAGTTAAAGCCTATATTGAAGAAAGCTGGCTTCTTAACAAGAGATCCAAGGATGAAAGAGAGAAAGAAATACGGTCTAAAGAAAGCAAGAAGAGCACCTCAATTCTCAAAGAGATAATATGTTGTTTCATTACACACGAGTTTGTTTACAATTACAAAGTTTGCTTATCGCAAGCGCCAACCGTCAGGGGGGAGAATTCCCTTTGGCGGTTTTTTGTTGTGTAAAAAAGCATATAAGAATGTATAAATTATTAAATCCGGACGCAGTTTTAATCCCTCGTAAGCCTGTATAACTCGTATGTGTAGGTGGTTTCGATATTTCCTCCCGTAGGTTATACCCTGCGTATGAATACTCATTACCTTCCACGAGCAAACTTTGTCATTCTTCACTGCTCACGAGCAAACTCGCTTGTAATTTTCTCATTTTTTATATCTTTTTTTATATTTTTTAAGGTAATAAAACCCGCGAGCAAACTTTGTCACTACAAGGGAAGAAAATGGGAGAAGCCTTGCAACAACTACATTTTTAATGTTATATTTGAGCTAGTATCAATTATAATGAATTTTACTTGTTTATGCATATGGATACTTATGTATTACAATAATAATATTACTTTAGGAATGCTTTTAGTCTTATTTAGTTTTACTCTTACTTTTAATACTATTATTAGTGATGAACTAAATAAGAAATCAGAATATGTAGATATTATTTCTGACCATAGGGCTTATAAAGATATATGCTTCAATAAAACTGAAAGACAGTATCTGAAAAATTCAGTTATATATGGAAGCTATAAAATATATTTTGATGATATCTGGTTCAAATATCCAAATAATGATGACTATATCATCAGGGGCTTTACATGTACATTTAGTTTAAACAAGAGCTATGTTATTTTGGGTCCAAATGGATCTGGCAAATCAACATTGATTAAGCTTATGTTAGGACTATATAAACCTATCAATAGATGCGTGTACTTGTACGAGTAATTGTCAGGGTGATGTTTTAAACTAAATAATAATGAAAGGTGTCTATATTCAACCTAAAAATCTACAATATATTAATTTTTATTTTAAAGAAAATTTGTCTAAAAAGGACAGAAAGTATATATCAATTCATATGAACGAATTGATAATTTTTTCAAACTTCAATTAGATAAAGAGGTAGATGTTTTTGTTCATGGAGGAAGGTTTGATATAATAAAAATAGTTTAAGCTATGGGAGTTCGTTTCCCAAAATTACTCATGTTCATTACTTAAAATTCAATAGGAGGTTGTCTAAATTGAAGGAAAAGGATAATAGATATCTATAAGAATATAAGCGCCAGGTTGAAAATAAAATCTGGCGTTTTTATTTTGCTAAGTATTAGGAATAAGCTAAAAACTAAAACAATATATTTCAATATAAAGGAGGGATAATATTGGTATTTTATATAAAGAAAAGTCATTTAAAGATTATACTATTTCTTATTTTATTAATACCGATATTAATAATCCTTCGGAAAAATCAGACGAAGGCTGTATACAATAATTCAATGAAGAACATGATAATAGGAATAGACCCAGGTCATGGAGGAGTAGATCCTGGAGCTATAGGTGTAAGTGGCATAAGAGAAGATGAAATAAATCTGAAAATTGGATTAAAATTAAAAAAATATATAGAGGAAAATGGAGGGAAGGTTATAATCACTAGAAAAACTAAAGATGGATTGTATACAGATAAATCCAAAAATATTAAAGAGATGAAAACTGAAGATTTACATAGGAGGAAAGAAATAATAGAAAAAGGAAATTGTCACTTATTAGTATCCATCCACTTAAATGCTTTTAAAGATCCCAGATACTATGGAGCTCAGGTTTTTTATAAAAAAGGCGATGAAACTAGTGCAATACTTGCAAATTTTATCCAAGATGAATTGAGAGACACGTTGGATAAAGATAACAGGAGAGTACCACAAGAAAGAGACGATATATTTTTGTTAAATGAGATGGATATACCTTCCGTCCTAGTCGAATGCGGATTTCTATCAAACCATAAGGAGGAGAAGTTACTTAATACAGAAGAATATCAAGAAAAAATAGCTTTCGCCATTTATAGAGGAATAATGAAGTATTTTAATCACGGGATAGGAGAATATAGCTTTTAATGTGGATAAGTATTGTGGATAAATGTAAATAATGTGGACAATTAGCTAATTATGTAAACACCTAATTATATATCTGGGCAATTAGGTAATAGATTAAGTTTACATAAGTTATCCACTTGATACTGTGGATAATGTGGGTAAGGTGGATAACAGGAAAAGTTGGTTCCAGTATAAAAAAATTTTGTCAAAAAAATAACATATTTCTCTCCTTTGTTGATTCACCGTATTGCATTCCTTATTTTTCTTTTGTATAATAAAGACGATGATATTTTTTGAATTCCTTTTTTTACATAAGCGACTTCTGATACAAAAAAGGAATTTAGGGTAACATATAGGATGTACCCATTTAAGTGTAAAATTAAGGAAGGAGTGGTTAAATGGTAGCAAAGAAAACTCCCCTTTACGATGAACATGTAAAGCTTGGGGGAAAAATTGTTGAGTACGCAGGATGGTTCCTTCCAGTACAATTCGAAGGATTAATTCCAGAACATGAAGCTGTAAGAAATGCAGTAGGAATATTTGATGTATCTCATATGGGACAAATCTTTGTTAAAGGAAAAGATGCACTAGCTTATTTACAGTACTTATGCACAAACGATATTTCAAAAGCAGAAAAAAATCAAACCATCTATGCTTTATTCTGCTATCCTGATGGGGGAGTAGTAGATGACTTTTTAGTTTATAAGTTTGATGAAGAAGAATATCTTTTAGTAGTTAACGCTGCTAATACTGAAAAAGATTTCAAGTGGATGATTGACAATAAAAAAGATTTTAATATCATTATTGAAAACAAATCAGATCAATATGGAGAAATTGCTATACAAGGCCCCAACTCTGAAAAGGTTTTACAAAAGCTTACCGATACTGACTTATCCAATATTAAACCTTTCTATTTTGAACCTAAAGTCGATATAATGGGCATAGAATGTATAGTTTCAAGAACTGGTTACACAGGAGAAGATGGATTTGAAGTATATGCACCAGTTGATGAAATCGCAAAGATTTGGAATGCTTTATTGGAGAAGGGTCAAGAAGAAGGAATTAAGCCATGTGGTTTAGGATGTAGGGATACCCTTAGATTTGAAGCTGCAATGCCCCTATACGGAAACGAAATATCTAAGGATATTAATCCATTAGAAGGCGGATTGAAGTTCTTCGTTAAATTGGATAAAGAAGAAGATTTCATTGGGAAAGAAGCATTGAATAAACAGTGGGAAGAAGGCTTAAAGAGAAAAGTTGTAGGTTTTGAGTTGTTGGGAAGGGGAATTCCAAGAGAGGGCTATGAAATATATAAAGATGGCAAAAAAATTGGTCATGTAACTACAGGATATATGTCACCAACTCTTAAGAAGAGCATAGGAAATGCTTTGGTAGATATCAATGAAACTGAAATTGGCAATGAATTCGAAATAATGATTAGAAATAAACCTGTTAAGGCTAAAGTAATTAGTAGAAAATTTTTAAAAAATAAATAATTAAGAATAAAAGACAAATAATAAATAATTAGTAATTAAATAATTAATAATTTTAAGGAGGGTTAAACATATGAGAATTTTAGAAGGCTTATATTATACTAAGGATCATGAGTGGTTAAAAGTTGAGGGAGAAGAAGCATATATAGGGTTATCAGATTTTGCCCAAGACCAATTAGGGGATATTGTTTATGTAGAGCTACCTGAAGTTGACGATGAATTTGCTAAGGAAGAGGCTTTTGCTGCTGTAGAATCAGTAAAGGCTGCAGCTGATGTTTATATGCCTGTAGATGGTAGAATAGCAGATGTAAATGAAGAATTACTAGATGATCCAGCATTAATAAATCAAGATCCATATGAAGCATGGATTGTAAAAATCGAACTAGCCGATAAATCACAAATTGATGAATTGATGACAAGTGAAGAGTACGAAAAGTTCGTAGATGAGGAGGTATAATTGAATGTATCCTTACATCCCAAATACCAAGGACGATGAGAAGAGGATGTTGGAGTACATTGGGGTAGATTCAGTGGATCATTTGTTCAGCGACATACCACAAAATGTTAGACTAAACAGAGAATTAAATTTACCACCATCTAAGTCAGAATTGGAAGTACGCAGAAATATAATAGGCTTATCCAATGAAAACATTTCAACTACACAATTAACATGTTTCCTAGGAGCTGGAGCTTACGACCATTACATCCCTTCAATAGTTGGACATATAATATCGAGAAGTGAGTTTTATACATCCTATACTCCATATCAAGCTGAAATAAGCCAAGGTACTTTACAAAATATATTTGAATACCAAACTCTTATAGCAAATTTAACGGGAATGGATGTAGCTAATGCATCTTTATATGATGGAGGAACTGCAGTTGCTGAAGCAGCTTATATGGCAGTTAATATAACTAGGAGAAATCAAATAATTATTTCAAAAACTGTCAATCCTCAAACTAGAGAAGTTTTAAGAACCTATGCTCATGTTCAAAATATAGAGGTCATTGAGATTGACGATGATATGGGAGTAACCAATGTAGACTTATTAAAAAATTCTTTATCAGATAAAACAGCAGCAGTTGTAGTTCAAAGCCCTAACTACTTTGGAATAATAGAGGATTTAGAGGCTATTGGAGAAGTGGTTCATAGTCAAAAGAAAGCTCTATTTATTACCAGCGTAGATCCAATATCTTTAGGGATATTGAAAGCTCCAGGTGAATTAGGAGCAGATATAGTAGTAGGAGAAGGGCAACCATTGGGTATTCCTTTACAATTTGGCGGTCCCTATCTTGGATTTATAGCAGTAAATAAAGCTCATATGAGAAAACTACCTGGAAGAATAGTAGGTCAAACCGTAGATGAAGAGGGGAATAGAGCTTTTGTACTTACATTACAAGCAAGAGAACAACATATAAGAAGGGAAAAGGCTACTTCTAATATTTGTTCCAATCAAGGTTTAAATACATTAGCTGCTGCAGTATATCTAGTCACCTTAGGTAAGGAAGGCTTAAGAGAAGTGGCTACTTTGGCAACTCAAAAGGCTCATTATGCCATGAAACAGATAACCAAGTCTGGGAAGTATAAACCTCTATTTGATAGACCTTTCTTTAAAGAATTTGCAGTGACAAGCGATGTACCTGCTGATGATATTAGAAAGGGACTTTTAAAGGAAAACATATTAGGTGGTTACTCATTAGAAAAGGACTATCCCCAATACAAAAATGGAGTACTCTTTGCAGTTACGGAGAAAAGGACAAAAGAGGAAATCGATAAATTAAGTGCGGTATTGGAGGGGATAAAATGAGAAGGACAATGTATGATAAATTGATATTCGAACTATCCAAACCGGGAAGAAAGGCCTATAAGTTGCCAGAAAATGATGTGGATAATATGGCTTTAGAAGAACTTATTCCTGGTGAATTCCTAAATACTAAGGAGTTAAACCTTCCAGAAGTAAGTGAAGTCGATATAATAAGACATTATACAAACCTATCGAATAAAAACTTCGGTGTAGATACGGGATTCTATCCGCTAGGATCTTGTACTATGAAATACAATCCGAAGATAAATGAGGATATGGCAAATTTAGACGGATTTAAAAACATCCATCCCCTTCAACCAGAGGAAACTGTACAAGGTGCTTTAAAATTGATGTATGAATTAGATAAAGCCCTTTGTGAAATATCGGGAATGGATAAGATGACATTACAACCAGCAGCAGGAGCCCATGGTGAGCTTACTGGTTTAATGTTAATAAAAGCATACCATGAGCATAGAGGCGATACTAAGAGAACTAAAATAATCGTTCCAGACTCTGCCCATGGTACAAACCCAGCGTCAGCCGTAATGGCTGGATTCGATACTATTGAAATAAAATCCACTGAAGAAGGCCTTGTGGACATAGAAAGCTTGAAGGCAGCTTTAAGTGATGAAGTTGCAGGTTTGATGCTTACCAATCCAAATACCCTTGGATTATTCGAAAGGGAGATTTGTGAGATAGCAAGATTAGTCCATGAAGCAGGTGGATTAGTATACTATGATGGGGCTAATGCCAATGCTATACTTGGTCAAGTAAGACCAGGAGACATGGGATTCGATGTAGTTCACTTTAATCTTCATAAGACCTTCTCAACTCCACATGGTGGAGGAGGACCAGGAAGTGGACCTGTTGGCGTTAAGAGCATATTGCTAGACTATCTGCCAACTCCTACTGTAGAAAAGGATGGAGATAGATACTATCTAAACTATGATGTACCGCATTCCGTTGGAAGAATGAAGGATTTCTATGGTCACTTTAGCATTTTGGTAAGAGCCTATACCTATATATTAACTATGGGTAGAGACGGATTGAAGAGAGTAAGTGAAATGGCAGTTCTTAATGCTAACTATTTGGCTAAGAAATTAAAAGACCATTATAATTTACCAGAAGATACAATTTATAAACACGAATTTGTAATGGCTGGATTAAAGGGAGACCTATCTGAAGTTACAACATTAGACGTGGCTAAGAGATTATTAGATTATGGATATCACCCACCAACAGTTTATTTCCCACTAATAGTTAGGGAAGCGCTTATGGTGGAACCAACTGAAACTGAAAGCAAGGAAACTCTAGATGAGTTTGCGGACATATTGATTAAAATAGCAGAAGAAGCTAAAGAAAATCCAGAAATATTAAAAGAAGCTCCACATAATACTCCGGTGAGAAGGGTGAATGAAACTCAAGCAGCTAGAAATCCTGTACTAAAATATGAAGGGTAGGTGTCATTAATTGACTAAAAATATCGCAGTAATTGGTGCAGGTCCAGGAGGTTATGTAGCAGCAATAAGAGGAGCTCAGCTAGGCGCAAATATATATTTAATTGAGGAAAGAGAAATAGGGGGAACATGCCTCAACCGAGGCTGTATCCCCACTAAAACTTACTTTAGAAATGCAGAAATAATGCGCGATTTAAGAAGAGCAGAAGAGTTTGGGATTACCGTAGAAAACTATAGATTAGATGGAAAAGCGCTTCAGGAAAGAAAAAGACAGGTAGTAAATCAGCTAGTTAAAGGTATTGAACAGCTAATATCCTCTTATAAAAATATAGAATTCATTCCTGGAAAGGCACAAATTAAAAATGAGAAAACTATAATAGTAAATTTAAAGGATGGAAATACCCGTGAAATAACGGTGGACAATATAGTTATTGCAACTGGTTCCAAGCCAACTATGACGGAAACAAAAGGCGTAGACCTAGAAGGAGTTATTACCAGCGATGATCTTTTAGAAATGGAAGAGATACCCGAAACACTAATTGTCATAGGTGGCGGGGTAATAGGATTGGAGTTTGCAAGCATATATCAAGAGCTAGGCTCTAAGGTAATACTTCTTGCTTCTAGGATATTGAAGAATGTAGATATGGAACTAACTAGAAGATTACCTATGTTCTTCAAAAAACAGGGTATGGAAACCTATGTGGATATAAGAGCTAAGGAAATTGTAAAAGAAGGGGATAAATTAAAGGTTATTGCTCGATATAAGAATAAGGATGAAGAAATTGAAGTGATAGGAGATAAAGTTCTTATTGCTTCTGGTAGAGGCCCTGTGGTTGAAGGACTAAATTTAAACGATATAGGAGTTGAATATGACCACAATGGTATTAAAGTAGATGAAAACTTTGAAACTACAGTTAAAGGTATTTATGCCATAGGGGATGTTAATGATTTAGGTATTCAATTAGCCCATGTGGCTTCAGCTCAAGGCGTATATGTGATGGAAAAGATAATGGGATTAACTCCCGATATCAATTTAGATATATATCCTAACTGTGTATTTACGCTACCCGAGGTAGCCTATGTTGGTTCAACTGAAGGAGAATTAAAGGAAAAGGGAATCGACTACAAAGTAAGCAAATTCCTTTTTGCTGCCAATGGAAAAGCATTGTCTTTAGGTGAAGGCGAGGGATTTATAAAGGTATTTGCTTCCAAAAGGGATAATAGAGTCCTAGGAGTGACAATACTAGGCCCTCATGCTAATGATTTAATACATGAAGGAGCCTTAGCCATAGCCAATGGTATGGATGTAGACAGCATTACAAGAACCATACACGCACATCCAACTTTAAGTGAAGCTTTTATGGAAGCAGTGCATGGTTTAGACGATAAAGCAATTCACATGGCTCCACCAAGAAAAAGGAGATAGCAGATTCTTGCTATCTTTCTTTATTGGAGGGATTATGGAAAGAAGTTTAATATTGTTAAATGCTGTATTAATAGCTATATTTTTGATTATAGGGATAATGGTTAGGGGCTCTAAAGAGGGCATAATATTCGATCAGTTTATCATGGAATATATCCATGACAAAGTTACTCCTTCAGGCATAAAAGTTATGAAAAAAATAACCTATCTAGGGTCGGCATATTTCTTTATTCTCATGGGTATAATGATACTTTTATATATGCTGAAAGGAAAGAGAAAAAGGGAAATCTATTTGTTATTCCTATCAACTATTGGTTCTTATGGATTAAATGTGATTCTTAAAAACATATTCATAAGAACCAGACCTTTAGAATTTTTCTTAATAGAGCAGGGGGGCTATAGTTTTCCCAGTGGGCATGCCATGGTATCCATGACCTTTTATTCTACTATGACCTATTTAATTACTAGAAAAATTAATAATAGAGGCCTGAAAACTATGATATGGCTTCTAAATTTTATAATTATTGCTTTAATAGGCCTTAGTAGGATTTATTTAGGTGTCCATTGGCCAACGGATGTCTTAATGGGATTTATTGTTGGACTCATTTTTACCCATGGATCTATAAAAACTATGAGATCGAACAAATGAAAATTGGCAAATATTCTAATTAGTTGAATTAAAGACTCCATCTCTTTATTTGATATAATGGATGGAGTCTTTTAATTAGGATATATGATTTTCCATTTTAAATATTTATTAATATGGATAAATTTTGCTGCCCATGTGAAATGAATTATTGAAAAAGAGAGAAGAACTAAAAAGATATTATATTTATTTAGAGGCTTTGTCTCTTGAAAAATAATCATTTTACGATATTATATTATGATGGGGAGGTATTAGAAATGAAGAAAAAATGTTTAATAATATTATTAATGTTAGTCTTTCTAATTGCTTTTATGTCCGGGTGTAAATCGCAAGAAGTTCAAATGCAAGAAACTGCTACTAAGTCGGAAGAAACTCAAAAGTCTCAAGAGCCTATTACTATAGAGTTCTGTTTTAGAGATGGCATTCCAGCTTTAACTGTTGCTAAACTAATGAAGGACAATCCTGTTATAGATGAGAACATCAATATCGATTTTGAAATACAGAAAAGTCCAGATTTACTAGTTACAAAGATATTAAAAGAGGAAGCAGATATTGCTATAGTACCTTCCAACCTAGCTGCTCAAGCTTATAATAAAGGACTTTCCTATAAATTGATGGGCACTGCTACTTGGGGAAGTATGTATTTAGTCAGCACTGAAGATGTGGAAGGATTTGAAGACTTAATAGGAAAGGAAGTATGTGCTTTTGGAAAAGGGCTTACCCCTGATTTGGTACTCAGATTTGTGCTTTCTCAAAATGGGATTCAACCAGATGAGGACGTAAAAATCACTTATTTAAATGCTGCTTCAGAAGTAGGACCTGCCTTCTTAAGTGGAAAATTTAATTTGGCCCTTCTTTCTGAACCCCTGGCAACCAATATATTGATGAAGAAAGAGGATGCCAAGATAGTATTAGATTTAAATGAGGAATGGAGCCATATAGCTGGAACAAAGAGTGGATTTCCTCAGGCTAGCTTAATAATGAAGTCAGATCTAATTGAAAACAATAAGGAATTTGTTGATGAGTTTATCAAACTATACGAAGAGAGCATTAAATGGGCTAAGGAGAATCCAGAGGAATTAGGAGATATTTCCGAGGAATTAGAGTTAGGAGTTGGAAAGGAACCAATTATAAAGGGTATAGAAAGGATGAATATAGGCTCTTTTTCAATTGAAGACAGCAGGGAGGAGTACAATGTTTACTTTGAAGCCATTATGGACTTTTCACCCGATTTCATAGGAGGAAAAATTCCTGATGAAGATTTATTCTTTGAAAGGTAGGAAATTCTCCCTTATTTCTAAAGGCATTATAATAATCTTTTGGACATTACTGTCTAGAATTGTGGATAATGAAGTTATATTTCCTACCGTTAAAAGCACTATAGCAAGTTTAATAAATATAATTAAAGGGCGCTACTTTTTTAGTATAATAAAATATTCTTTGTTTAGAAGTTTGGTTGGCTTCATTATTTCGCTTGTCTTAGCCATATTTATTGGAGTTTTGGCAAGTGTATTTAAGATGGTTCACCATTTAATGGTTCCTGTGACCAATTTTTTAAGTTCTGTACCAACTATGGCCATAATCATATTGGCCCTCATATGGTTGGATAATGAGGTAGTTCCTCTGTTCGTAGGATTTATTATGATATTTCCCATATTGTATGAAACCGTATTAAAGAGCATTAAGAATGTGGATAAGGATATAATTGAGATGGCACGGTTCTATAAAGTAGATAGGATCTATATCATAAAGTATATATATATTCCTAGCATACTTTACAGTTTAAGTAATGTGTTTTCATCCACTTTAGGCCTTAATTTAAAAATGGTAATTGCAGGGGAAGCCTTATCACAACCTAATTATGGAATAGGCAATAGTCTCCAATTGGAGAAAACCTATCTAAATACTTCAGCAGTTTTTGCTTGGATTATAATAATATTATTGATCTCCAAATTATTAGAATTCATATTAAATAGACTAGATAATTTATTCCATATCAACGATTGGAAGGGATAATATGGCATATAAGGTGGAAGGGATAACTAAATATTATGGGAATTTAAAAGTATTAGATAATATAAGCATAGACTTTGAATCAAATAAGACTACATGCATATTGGGGCCTTCTGGATGTGGAAAGACCACATTATTAAATATAATAGCAGGTATAATCCCAATGGATTCAGGCCAAATAATTGGATTTAAGGATGAAAGAATATCCTATGTTTTTCAGGAGGATAGGCTTATTAAATGGAAAAATGTAAAGGAAAATCTGGAATTTGTGTTAAGGGGAAATATGGATAGAAAGCAAATGGAAAATATAATAGATAAATACTTAAAATTGGTCAATCTAGAAGAATATAAATACTATTATCCAAAAAAATTGAGTGGTGGAATGAGACAGAAGGTAAGCATACTAAGAGCTTTTGCCTACCCTTCCAATGTACTAATAATGGATGAACCTTTTAAATCACTTGATATAAAGAGTAAATCCGTTGTAATGCAGTTTTTTAAACAGTTAAGAGATATAGAGAATAAGACTTGTATTTTAGTAACACATGATATAGAGGAAGCTTTGGAATTGGGAGATAAAATAGTAATGCTAACCCAAAAGCCTACTAAAGTAAAGAAAGTAGTAAATAAAAATATAAAAGATGCTAGGAAATTAATTGAATCTTATTTTGATATAATGCCTTTAAAGTAGACAAAGTAATTTAATTAAATTACTTTGTCTACTAATTTAGGAACAACTTATTAATTGTTAATATTATCCTAACATTTCCATACTCTTTTCCTTTATAAACTGATTTACATATAGATTATAGTAGTAACCCTTTCTATCTATTAAAGTTTCGTGATCTCCTTCTTCTATTATTTTTCCATCTTTGATTACTAGAATTCTATTAGCGTTTCGGATGGTAGATAATCTATGGGCTATAATAAAGCTGGTTTTGCCTTCAAGAATTTTTTCAATTGCATCCTGTATCATCTTTTCAGTTTCAGTATCAATAGAGGAAGTGGCTTCATCCAATACTAGTATTTTAGGTTGTCTAATTAGAGCTCTTGCAAATGAAATTAGCTGTTTTTGACCTGTAGATAACAGACTTCCTCCTTCTCCCACGGGACTATCGTACCCTTTTTCCATTTCCATAATGAACTCATGGCAATTAGCTAACTTACTGGCTCTTATTATATCCTCTTCTGTGGCATTAAGGTTTCCGTATTTTATATTTTCCTTAATAGTTCCACTAAATAGATGGGGAGTTTGGAGAACATATCCTAGATTTTCGTGTATCCAAACCTGAGGCATATCTTTATAATCAATTCCATCTATTAATATTTTTCCAGAGGTAGATTCATAGAATCTACATAACAGATTTACTATTGTAGACTTTCCTGAACCTGTCTCACCGACTAAGGCTATGGTTTCTCCAGGTTTAACTTTTAGATTAAAATCCTTTAAAACTTCTTTTCCGTTTTCATAGGCAAAGGATACATTTCGAAACTCTATTTCACCTTTAATTTCAGGCCAGTTTTCCTTTATTGGATTAAATAAGTCTCCATATTTTACTACTACATCTCTTCTATCGGTAATGGAAGGTTTTTCATCTAAAAGGGAAAAAACCCTTTCAGCAGAGGCTTGAGCAGATTGAACCTCAGCAAAGATTATTGCCAATTGTCTTATGGGCTCAAAGAACTGCATAGTATAGGATATGAAGGCTACCAGGGTACCATAACTGATGCTTCCCATTATTACGTTTTTTCCACCAGCATTTAATACAAGAGCTGTTCCAATACTTCCCAGCACTAACACTATAGGAATATACAAGGAGGAAATTATGGTGGCCCTTATAGAAGCCTTTAACATATCTTCAGTAATTAAGCTAAATTCCTCTAGGTTGATATCTTCCCTAACCAATACTTTGGTGGTTTTTGCACCAGATATATCCTCATTATAAGCGGCAGTAATCTTGGAATTAATTTTTCTTACCTCTCTTTGAGCTTTAAGGATTTTCTTTTGGAAGTATGCGCTTGTAATAGCCAATGGAGGTACCACTGTTAATGCTATTAATGCTAATTTTACATTTAGATTAAACATGGCAATGACTATGGCTAACATCATGGCAATTCCCCAAGAAAAATCCACTAATCCCCAGGAAATGGTTTCACTAATTCTATTTATATCAGACGTCATTCTAGCCATTAACCAACCAACAGCCTTTTTATCATAATAAGATAAAGGAAGCAACTGAAGTTTTTCAAAGCCCATCTTTCTTATGTCATAGGATATATTGGTTTCTATTTTTCCTGCTAGGACTAAAAATAGGAATACATTTATACCTTGGATTAGTATTATCGAAAGAAATATGAGGATGAATTTATCAAGCCCATGGAGGGTGTTTTTTGCAATGAAATTGTCTATTACATATTTAGAAAACAGTGGAAAAACTGAATCTAATACTCCTACTCCTATCATAATTATAAATAGAAATACAATATTTTTACCCTGGGATCTTATAAGTTGGGCAAAGTTTCTCCATACATTAATGTTGATTTTTTCCTTATCCATGTTTCTCACCTCCATTATGTTCTAAGATTTAGGTCCATGAATTCTTCAGTGGGATTTTGAATCTGATAAATTCTTTTATACAATCCCTCTTCCTTTAACAATTCCTCATGGCTTCCCTTTTGGACTATTCTGCCTTTGTCCATGACTAAAATCATATCTGCTTCGGATACTGTAGCAATTCTGTGGGATATTATTATCGTGGTAGATTTACTCTGTCTATTTTTTAAAGCTTTTCTAATAGCAATATCCGTTTCTGTGTCTACAGCTGATAAAGAATCGTCAAATATCACAATAGGACAGTTGTTAATAATAGTTCTAGCTATAGCTATTCTTTGTTTTTGTCCTCCAGATAGTGATACTCCTCTTTCTCCTACGTAGGTATCATAGCCTTTGTCGAAGGACATTATATCTTTGTGAACACTAGCAATCTTTGCAGATTCATAAACCTTATCATCTTTAATAGTAGGATCTGCCAGTTTAATGTTATCTCTAATGGTCTTCGCATATAAAAAGGGTTCTTGAAGGACTATTCCTACATTTTTTCTAATCCACTTTTTATCTATGTCCTTCAATTCCATGTCATCAATTTTTATAGAACCTTTATCATAATCGTATAGCCTAGACAGTAGATGGACCAATGAACTTTTTCCTGATCCAGTAGGTCCAATTAGGGCTAGGGTGCTGCCAGCTTTTACTGTAAAAGATATGTCCTTTAGCACAGGATTAGCTTTGTCATATCCAAACCAAACCTTTTCAAAGGAGATATTACCATGAATAGCAGGTTTTTCTCCCTTTTCCTCTAATATTTCTATGGGTTGGTTTAATATTTCTTCAATACGCCTTACAGAGACTACAGCTTTTCCCATATCTGTAAGAGTTCGTCCCATTTGCCTAATGGGCCATAGGAGCATGTTTATATAACTTATAAAAGCTACTAAAGTACCTAAAGATATATCTCCTCTAACAGCCCAAAAGCTTCCAAAGACCAATACCAAACCTATTTGCAAAAAACAGAGAAAATCTGATACTGCCCAATATACAGCTAGAAGATTGATTAATTTCTGGCTTTTGTTCCTATATTCTTTATTTTTTTCATCAAATTTCTTTATCTCATAATCCTGTCTTGCAAAAGCCTTTACTACCCTTACAGCAGTTAAATTTTCTTGAAGGACTGTAGTTAGTTCAGCTTCAGCTTCATCGGAATTTTGAAAGACGATTTTCACCTTAGAAAAGAATATAAACGCAAAAGCAAATATTACAGGCATGGTAATGGTAGATACTAGGGCCATTTTTACATTTAAGCTAACCATAATATAAAAGACCAATATTACCATAAATAAGGAGCCTGCCACTTCCACCAACTGAATGGATAAAAATCTCTTAATGGTTTCCACATCTGAGGTACACCTTTGAACCAGGTCACCCGTCTCTGCTTTTATATGGTATTCATATGGAAGTCTTTGTATATGGTCATAAAGTAAATCTCTAATTTTTTTAGTAGTATGCTCTGCGGCTTTGCTGGATAAAGTATTCTTAAAGTATAAGAATAATCCTCTTAATAAGGTTATTACTACTATGATGCTGCCGATTAACCATATATTATTCCTTAAGAAAAATTTGCCTCCCCAAAGATCTATAATATTCTTCATTATTTTAGAACTGATTACTTCATCCCCAATGATGGAATCTATTGTGGTTCTAACTACTAAGGGAGATAGCATGCTAAAAATTTGAGAGAGGATAATACATACCATTCCTAACAAATAAATCTTTCTGTAACCAGTCATAAATTCGAATAATTTTTTTATTTCCTTCATAACTACCCTCCTTCTTAAATCGTAAAATATAAAAAACCATAAGATGTGACAAAATGTCTACAATCCTATGGTTTTATGCAATAAACTATTAAAAATAGGCCTAATTATTCCTAAGAGCCAAAAAATTGAAATTAACATTATATTCAAAATAAAAACCATAGGCAAACACGCCTATGGGTATGGGCTGATAGAATTATATCAAAAAATACTCATAGGCCGTGTTTTTATATTTATATAGTTCTCTTTAGACTTTATTAAGTTTATTATGATCACTTTTCACGACCTCCTTAACTTAATTTATTATGGCTATATTATACATTGTATACACAAAAATGCAAGTATATTTACATATTTGTAATACAATTGTAATAATTATCCATATTATTTTTAACATTCATATTAATTAAAAAGAGCTTCTTCCAATAATTGAATATTCAATATTTTAATTATATTTTTGTCTAAATCGATTATTCCTTCCTCTTTCATATGTCCCAATTCCCTTGATAGAGAAGGTCTTGGAATGTTTAGAAGTTCTGCCATTCTCTTTCTTGTAAATGGTATATTTAAAACTGTGGTTTTCTGGATATTATATTCGTGCAAAAGGTAATTAGCTATTTTTTTTCTAATGGTATCCTGGCTTAAATTGGCTATCCTATTATTTAGCATTAAAATTCGTTCAGATAATACGGAGACAAAATTAGTTAATACCTTTGGTTCAAACATGGACAGTTCGATTATATTTTCCTTTTTTATATACATTATTTTAGCCTTTTCTATAGCAGTTATAGTTGCAGGATAGGTATGTTTGTTTGAAAATATTAAGGATTCACCAAATATATTTCCTTCGCTAAAAATATTTATGGTCATAACCTGGCCTGATGGAAATACCTTTTGGATTTCTATTTTGCCCCTTAATATGATTCCTAAACTGTGACAATCGTCTCCTTCTATTGCAATCAATTCACCTTTATTGTGTTCTATTATTTGATAAGGTATTTTATTAAAAGCCCTTATTATTTCATCTTGATCCATATTTCTAAATAAAACACATTTCAACAATTGTCCTATATATTCTTTCATCTTCTTAACCTCCAATGGGGGTCTACTAGTATTATAAATATTTTATTATATTGGAGGTTTTAAAGCAATCCTAGATGTATAGGCTAATATACATTCTCGAAAAAAATAAATTGTTTTAAAATGTGAATATTTTATGGAAATTGGGTAAATAAAAATAAAAGACCAATTAAAAAATAGGATATTTTCTCCGATACTGTAATATAAACAAAGGAGTGAAAATCTAATGACATAAAATCAGCTTAAGAAATAGATTTTATTATGAAGAGACTTTAGCTAAATAAGTCATACTAGTAATATTCGTTTACAATGAATTAATAAAATAGAATGCGAGGAGCTTGATTATGAACAAGATATTATTGATAAACAAGCTAGATCCCCAAGACTATTCAAATAAAAAACAGCGGATTTTTTTTGTGATAGGTGGAATGAATATACCAGATACTGGAAGTCGAATTGTGGATACAATTCTTCAATCCAAGCTTGTGGAAGCAGAAGACATGGTTTTAAAATATAATGGAATAGAGTTAAATATAAGCGTACAACAAATACCTGTTGTGGTTAAGCTATTAAGTAATAAAAATTTTTCCATATACGAAATATATAAGCCTTATATGCCAGAAGAATAGTTAAGCCAATCTAATAAGTGGATTAACTTTATTTACATAATGCTGAGGGTAGCACTAATGTTACTCTCTTTTTAGGTATGCTAGGCATGGGTAACAAT
This sequence comes from Tepidimicrobium xylanilyticum, assembly GCF_900106765.1. Lineage (NCBI taxonomy): Bacteria > Bacillati > Bacillota > Tissierellia > Tissierellales > Tepidimicrobiaceae > Tepidimicrobium > Tepidimicrobium xylanilyticum. Next base: position 244,973 of record NZ_FNNG01000003.1, on the reverse strand, counting down.
TTGGTGGTGAAGGGTCACTACTTCTTGGGCTCTACAAATCAAATAAATCCATGCTAATCTTATAGAAATTCTACCAAGAACGATAATAGATAATAAAGTTATCTCTTTTTTGTGTGAACTTATATACAACAAACCAGTCCTAAAGGACTGGTTTGTTGTTGTGTTTAGATTTATTATAAATGCTTAATGGAAATTATTTGTATTTGTGCAAAATAGAAGTAAAATAGCTGAATAAATTGTACAATTTATACAATTTATGCAATTTATATAATTAAATGTATCTATATATATGATATAGTATATTTATTCCAATAAATTTTTATAATGTGCTAAGGGGGGATAAAAATTGAAACAACACAAGGCTAGTAAAGTTATAGTACTGAGTGTTATGATTTGTATACTATTCTTTACTGCAGATACTTTATCTTATGGAGAAAGTCATTGGGCACAAGATGAAATCAATTATTTATTATCAAAAGGGATTGTTTCAGGATATCCAGATGGGACATTTAAACCAGATAAACCTATTACCAAGGCAGAGTTTATAAAAATTATTAACAGAACAATAGGTAACAGGTGCAAAGCTAATGTACCTTTTAAGGATGTGAATGAGAATGACTGGTTTTATGATGAGATAGCTAAAGCTATCAAATCTTGCTATGTACAGGGATACGGAGATAATACTTTTAGACCTAACAATCCAATTACAAGAGAAGAGGCTGCTAAAATTTTAGCTACTGCTTTTAAACTAGAAAATGATAATTTAAATAATGGTAATTTTATCGATCAAAAGGAAACAAGTAATTGGACTCAGGAATACGTTGCCCTATTAAAAAACAAGGGATATGTATCAGGTTATGCAGATGGGAGTTTTCGTCCTAATGTTCCAATTACTAGGGCGGAGTCAGTAAAGATGATTACCAATGTTAGTGGTGAAATCATTAATGTAAAAGGGGAATATTCTAAAGCTATGGCAAAAAATCTACTAGTAAATACTACTGGTGTAGTATTGAAAAATATTCATGTATCAGGGGATTTGTATTTAACAGAGGGAATTGGAGATGGAGATATTGTTTTAGATAATGTAACTATTGATGGCACTGTATATATTACAGGTGGCGGAGCAGATGGTATTAACATAAAGAATTCACGTATAAATAAAATTATAATCAATAGAGTAGATGGATTAGTGCATGTAGTATTTGATAATTCAAGATCCTCTTTGGTGGTGGTAAATAAAAATACTAAACTTTTTGTTAAAAGGGGTACTATAATTGAAAAAATTGAAATTATAGGGTCATCTAGCATTAATATAGCAAAGGATGCTGAAGTTGACAAAATTGAAATCAAATCCAAAGGTGTGGAAATAGCAGTAGAGGGCAATATTAAATCAGTGATTGCTAATGAAGAATATAAACTAAATAATATGATTATTAGTAAGGGAAGGAAATTTAGTATTAAGGATGGCAAAGTTATAGGACTTAAAAAAGATGATGAGTATAAAGGGATAGAACCTAAAGATGATTATGATGCTTATAAGGATGACTACAGGGATGATCATGAAGGTGATGAAGAACCAATTCCTGTAGATTATATACTTACTGTAAAAACGGATAAAAATAGCTACAGATTGGACGAAAAAATAATAATAACAGGGAACATTTCTAAAGGTAATATCGGATTATCAAATGTAGATATTACATTAAAGCTAGGTGATGAACCTATAACTGTAGATCAATTAAAGACGAATAAAAATGGTGAATTTATCTATACATTTATGGTGCCGGAGAATACAACTCCGGGAGAATATGAATTAGTAGTAAAAGCTAATGAGCCTGTTAATATGGTTAAGAAATTGATAATAATATTATTTGAAGTGGATCAAAAGTATAATGTTGATGTAAAACTAGATAAAGAAAGATATGCAATAGATGAGATTATAACTGTAACTGGTAAGATACTAGAAGGTGAAACATTATTACATAATGTAGATATTACTCTAAAATTGCAGGATGATGCCGAAAATGAGTTAATATCCGTAGATCAGCTAAAAACCGATGAAAATGGGAATTTTAGCTATAGTTTTAAGGTACCTGTAGGTACAAAATTAGGGAAATATGAACTGATATTAAAATTAAATGAACCAATAAATAGGTTCTTAGAATTTCCAATTCAGCTAATTGAAAGGGTAAGGGGGTAGTGAGGTTGAAAAACAAGATTCATAAAAGTTTAAATGTAATTTTATCATTAATAATGATATTAAGTATTACTTTTATCATAGGCATGCCTATGATAGTAGAGGCTGAGGAGCAGGTTTTTGTTGAGACATTTGATAATTTCCCTGAAACCAGTGAAAGATATTCAAGTGGTAGTTTTGTAGGAGTAAACGATATTACATGGAACTATGAAGGTGCTAGAGGGGATTTAGATGCTTATGAAATAGATGGCAGAGGAATTATGTTTAGAAGACCGGGAGATGGGGCTAAAATTTATGCTAATATTGAAGGCGGGATAAGTAGCTTTTCGATAGATACTAAAAAAGCATTTACAGGTTCAGGTCGAAGGGAAATTGAATTATTGATAAATGATAAATCAAAGGCAACATTTCTATTAGATAATAGCAATGATGGTGTTCAAACATTTGAGATTAACAATATAAATATATCAGGTAATTTTAAACTTGAAATAAGGCATATTGGTACAAAAGACGGTTCTCAAATAGTTATAGACAATATTACTTGGACTTCTTATACTGGACACTCTGATAACAAAGTTCATAACGTAACAGCTACACCAAAAGAAGGTAGAGTTAGCAAAGGAACAGAGATTATATTAGAAACAAGAACTGAAGGAGCAACTATATATTATACATTAGATAGTAGTGATCCAGATACTAATAGTACAGTGTATACTGGACCAATAGTTATAAATCAAACTACAACCATTAAAGCAATAGCTGTAAAGGAAGATATGGAGGATAGCGATATATCTGAATTTACTTATACAGTATTTGAAAGCACCCCTATTAATGAAATTAGAAAGCTAGGCGATGACATAGAAGTTATGGCAGAAGGTATTATTACCGCTGATTTTGGCGATACCATATATATCCAAGATGATACTGGGGGTATAGCAATATATAAAAGGGGTTTTAATAAGGGCAGTTTGAAATTAGGAGACAAAGTGGAGGTGAGGGGAAGAACCAGGACCTATTATGGTTTAAAGGAAATAGTATTAGACTCGGATAATGACATAAAATTTTTAGAGAATTCAGAAGTCCCTGAGGCGAAAGTATTAAAGTCTAAAGAAATAACAAACGATGTGCAGGGGCAATTAGTTAAAATTGAGAATATATTTGTAGAATCCGTAGATAGGCATAGGATATTTACCTTAAGGGATGATAGTGAAGGAGCAACATTTGCTAGGGAATTTGAATCCCGTTTGATAGAAGTAGGAAATTCTTATGCAAGTATTACAGGCATTGTAGTATATGAGTATGATCAGGTAAGACTTTTAACCCGTTTTCCGGAAGATATAGTAGAGGATAAAACAATAGTTAAGCCAGTACAAGCTAATCCTAGTGGTGGAAAAGTAGTTGCTGGTTCTAAGGTTGAACTGTCAACAAAAACTGAAGGAGCAATTATATATTATACAACTGATGGTAGCGAACCAACAATTGAAAGCAATAAATATACTAGTCCAATAATTATAAATGAACCTATTATCTTAAAGGCAATAGCTGTAAAAGAAGGTTTGAAGAATAGTATAGTTGCCACTTTTGAGTATGAGATAGCTGATATAGAACAAGGGGTCAAGATTTCGGATATTCAAGGTGCGGGGCATAGATCACCCCTTGAAAACGAAAGGGTGATCGATGTAACTGGAATTGTGACAGGAATATTCGTAGATACTTGGAATGATGGCTTCTTCATACAGGAAATAAACCCCGATGATGACCAAATAAAATCAAAAGGTATTTTTATAAATAGGAAGGCAAATGGTATCAATACTAGTGTGAATGTGGGAGATATGGTAATCGTTAGCGGGGTGGTAAAAGAAGATAAATTTGAAAATGTATATGATAATACCTTAACAGTAACTCAAATTCATGCTGATGAAATAAGCGTATTATCCAGCAATAATTCTTTACCTAACCCAGTTTTGATAGGCAGAAATGGAAGACAAGTTCCAGATAAGATACACGATGGAAACTGGGAGATATTTGCTCCAGAAACTAAAGCATTAGATTTTTATGAAAGTTTAGAGGGTATGTTAGTAGAAGTGGAAGAGCCATTGATAGTAGGGGTTCGGGAAGATTATGGTGAAATAATAGTACTGCCTGATGAAGGAGAATGCTGTGCAGATAGGCTTTCTAATAATAATGGCATATTATTATTACCAGGACATCATAATCCACAGAGAGTATTAATATCCGACAAGATACTCCCTATTACAAAGGACAAAAAATTTGATGATCCTAATTTTAGAGTTAAGGTAGGGGATAAATTTGACGGCACGGTTGTTGGGATCATGTCCTATGATTTTGGGAATTATAAACTATATAATACAGAAAGGCTACCTAATATAATAGATGGAGGGCTTAGAAGGGATACAACTAAGATAGCCCCCCATGATGAAAAGCTTAGTATGGCAGTATATAATGTGGAAAACTTTTCGGCCAAATCTACTGACAGACTAGATGGATTGGTAAGGGATATTATTGAAAATATGAAATCCCCAGATATAATTGGGCTTGTAGAAATACAGGATAATGATGGAGAGGGAGGCAAAGCAGGCTCAGATGCTACTGAAACTCTTAGTATGATTATAGAAGGTATTAAAAAGAATGGTGGACCTGAATATGGGTTTGTAAATATAAATCCTGAAAATAATAAAGATGGTGGAGCACCAAATGCTAATATTCGTCCAGCATTTATATATAGGAAAGATAGGGTATCTATAGTAGAAGCAGAGCCTGGAGATGCAACGACTCCTGTAGGACTTGAAGGTGAGGGCAAAAATACAACCCTTACTTTAAATCCTGGCAGAATAGATCCTAATAACCTAGGGTTTGAAGATAGCAGAAAACCAATAATAGCAGAGTTCAAGTTTGGTGATGAGAAAATATTTGTAATAAACAATCACTTTGCATCTAAGAGAGGTGATACTCCACTATTTGGAGCTATACAACCACCAGCAAATGGAAGTGAGGAAAATAGGCATAAACAAGCAAGAATAGTAAACGATTTTGTAAAAGATATAATGGCAAGGAATCCAGATGCTAATATAGTAGTAATGGGTGATTTAAATGATTTTCAGTTTTCTGAAACCTTGAGAGTTTTAAAAGGGGAAGAGATGATTAATGCAATAGATTTACTGCCTATAGAAGAACAACATACTTATGTTCATGAAGGTAATTCTCAAGTATTGGACCATATATTAGTGAGTAAAAATTTAGAAGGGAAAATAGAAGTAGATATTATAAATATAAATGCAGAATTTATTGAAGCTCATGGGAGGATAAGTGATCATGATCCAGTAATGATTCAAATAGACTTTTCTAACGAAGGAGCAGAAACTCCTATAGGAAATGAACTAAAAATAGAGAAACCTAAAATGGAGAGCTTTAATTATGGAAATATTGCTGAAATTAAAATAAAGGTGAAAAATGGAACTACTAAATCACAAGATATAATCTTAATTGCAGGGGTATACGAGAAGGATACGAATAGATTGATAGGCCAATTAAAGACTATTTCCAAAACTGTTAGTGCTAAAACTATTGAGACCATTGCAACAAATATTAAAGTTCCTAAGGTAGGGAATTATGTAGTAAAATACTTTATATGGGATAATTTGGAGAATATGAAGCCGTTAACGGATAATGAGATTGTACCTGTGCAATAAATACAATAAAATAGAAGGCAGCTTGTGCTGCCTTCTATAAAAGTATAAGGGGTGTTAATATGGGTAAAGACTTTCAAATTGATTTACAAATGAATGGGAGCAAATCGAATGAGGCAGTTAAATATTTACAATTTGAACTGGATAAGTTGAATAAACATAGGCCTATTATGAAAGGGGAAATATTAATAAACACAACTCATGTTGTTGAGGAGGAGGATTATATACGTATAGGATTTTATATTAGAAATGGTACTAATCAAAGAATTACATTAAACCAAATACCAGTTAAATTTTTATCTCACAATGGTAGTGTTGCTTATATTAAAGGTTTCAAATTAGACAAACCTATTGTAGTCTTTCCATATAAGGCTATCCCCCATGCCATAGTAATAGGAAAAGAATTCGATAATGCAAAATATCTAAAAATAACCGTAGATAGTAGGTTAGGTTAAAAAAATGGACCAGTCCGTTAGGGCTGGTTATATTTATTTTATCTATTACATATTGTTTTTATAGAAAGAAGGTTAAAACAAAGGTTAGATTTGACAATAAGTGTATTCGAGTTTTCTTAAATATATATTGAAGTTAGGATATAAACTAGAGTTTTAATTATTTTATATCCGCATATAAATAGTACATAGGGGGGATGGATGGATGAAGGGGCGAATAAAGACCACACTTTTATTATTTTCATTGGTATTAATGGTTATATTGATTGGAAATAACATTCATCTTTTATTAATTCAAAAAAGTATGGATTCAGAAAACAAGGATACCTATTTGAAGATAGATAAAAATAAAATTGCCATACTTATTGAGGTAGATAAAAAGAGGCTTTCAGTAATAGATTTGGCTACAGGTAGTACTATAAAGTCGTATGTAGTGGCTACAGGGAAGCCAGAAACACCAACTCCTTTAGGAACTTTTAAAATAGTAGAAAAGGCCAAATGGGGTGGCGGATTTGGTTCCCGATGGATTGGACTAGATGTGCCCTGGGGTAAATATGGAATACATGGAACTAACAAGCCAGGTTCTATTGGTTTTAATGCTTCTGCAGGATGTATAAGGATGAGGAATAAAGATGTGGAAGAACTTTATAGCCTTATAAATTATAATACTACTGTTGCCATAGTAAGTGGAGATTATGGTCCTTTTGCACATGGCTTTAGAAAACTACGACCAGGAGATAGAGGTTCAGATGTGATGGAGGTACAGAAGCGATTGAAATTAAAAGGATATTATACTGGAGTTTTAGATGGCATATATGGGGAAGGAATGAAACATGCTTTAATCCAATATTTAAAGGATAATGATCTGGCTTTGACAGACACTATCGAATATGAGATTTATGAAAAATTAGGTATAATACTAATGGATTAATAATGGAAATTGAAATTTTTTTAATATTAAAAGGCAGGTTATAAACCTGCCTTTTTCAATAAAACCTATCTAGTTGTAGTTCCTCCACCCATGCTTTGTTGTGCCATCTGAACTAATCTCTTTGTCATATATCCACCAACATAACCATTTTGTCTAGAGGGTAGATTTCCTTTGTCAATTGAATTGTAGTTTGACAAACCAAGTTCAGAAGCGATTTCTAATTTCATTTGATCTAAAGCTTGTCGTGCTTCAGGTACTAGTATTTTATTGGAGCCAGTATTGTTGTTAGCCACTATATTCACTCCTTTCCTAGGTATTAATTTTTATTTTTATATGAAATTGTAGTAGTATTATGTGTAGAAAAAGCAAATATAAACCATGTAAATTTATGTAGCAGTGGTTCTATTAGTTAACCAGACCATAAAAAGAAAATTTTTTGGGAAAACTATGTTGAAACAGTACGTAAAAATGGAATATGGTACGAGCATCAGGAAATTTGGCAATTTGCATAGTTTTAGCTGTGATTTTTTATAATAAGTTCGAAAACTAGGAATTAATTGAATAGATTGTTCACTTTATTCAATAAGTATAAGCGTTTATATTGGTATGATTATTGCTTGTTAATTAGTCAGAAGAATTATTTGTAGAAAGGACGGATTAATATGACCAACTTTAAATTTGCTGGAGTCGATACAGTATATTTAGCGAATAAATATAAAACCCCATTATATGTTATGTCTGAAAATATGATTTTAGATAGAATTAACGAAATTAAAACCAATTTTTTAGAAAAATATGAAAATACGGAGGTTTTCTATGCTAGCAAAGCTTTTTTGACCAAAGAAATGGCAAGAATAATAAAAAGTGAGAAGCTTGGCATAGATGTAGTATCTGGTGGGGAATTGTATACGGTTATGCAAGTGGATTTTCCTCCAGAAAAGATTATTTTTCATGGGAATAATAAAACTGAAGAGGAATTGGAAAAAGCTATAAAGTATGGAGTAGGCAGGATAATAGTAGACAATTTATATGAACTTTCCTTATTAAACAACATCACTCAAAGATATAATAAAAAAATTAATGTACTTTTTAGAGTTACTCCAGGAGTAGACAGCAATACCCATAAATATATTCAAACGGGACAGATAGATTCTAAATTCGGAATACCTTTAAGTCAAGGAATTATATTTGAAGCTATAGAAAATGCTTTAAAATCAACTTATATAGGACTATTAGGTTTTCATTTCCATATTGGTTCTCAGATTTTCGATAAAGAAAATTATATTAAAGCAATCAAAAATGTGGTTAATCTTATGGCGGAAGCTAAAAACAGATTTGGATTTATAACTAAGGAATTGAATATTGGTGGTGGTTATGGCATAAAATATATCGATAAGGAAGAAAGAAAACCAATTTCTTATTATACGGATGCTTTCATGGAGGAAATTGAAGAAAGCTGTAATGATTATGGCTTAGAAAGGCCTAAGGTTATAATTGAACCAGGGCGATGGATTGTTGGGGAAGCTGGTATAACTTTATATACAATAGGTGCAATAAAAGAAATTCCCGGGGTAAGAATTTATGCAAGCGTTGATGGAGGTATGACTGATAACCCAAGGCCTAGTTTATATCAAGCGGAATATAAGGGAATTATCGCTAATAAAGCAGACAAAGAGCCTAGTGAAACTGTTACTATAGCAGGTAAATGTTGTGAATCAGGAGATATATTAATTTGGAACTTAAAGGTACCACCAATTGAATCTGGAGATATTCTGGCAGTTTTGTCTACTGGAGCTTATAATTATTCTATGGCTAGTAATTACAATAAGATTCCTAAGCCAGCTGTGGTTATGATAAAGGATGGTGTAGATAGGTTAATTGTAAAGAGGGAAAGTTATGAAGATATGATAAAAAATGAACTGTAAATGGCCTCATTTTAGTGGGCCATTTTTATTTTGTCATTTTAATATTTGGAAAGCACATTGGTTACTATTTTCATTCTATTTATTGTAACAATTTAATATATTTCACGTACAATATATTGAATCATAAATTCATATATTCATGAGGAGGATTGTAAATGAATAGAGATTATTATGAAAGGGGAAGGGAAAAGCAATTGGCTAGAGTCTATATACCCTTTCAAATTATGAATCAGGTATTTAGTCCTAGTGAAGCCCTAATGAGAGGTACTTTGTTTCCAGAATTGTATATGCCCTATAGGAAAGAAAGAGGGAATTTAAACGGAGGTGGGTATTATGGATAGGGAACAAATGATGCTTTTAAAGGAGATTATGGAAGTAGGTTTTTTACTAGTGGAAACCAATTTATATTTGGATACCCATCCAGAAGACGAAAGAGCTTTAAGACTCCATAATACCTATTCGCAAAAATATGGAGAGTTAAAATCTCTTTATGAGGCGAAATATGGCTTATTAACCTTTATGGGTATGAGTAGCTGTCCTTGGTCTTATATCAATGGACCCTGGCCTTGGGAAATAAACTTTGACATGTAATAGGAGGGGAAGCTATGTGGATATATGAAAAGAGATTACAATATCCAGTTAGAGTAGATACGACTAATCCTACTCTGGCAGCTATGATAATCGAGCAATTTGGTGGAGCTGATGGGGAATTATCAGCAGGCATTAGATACTTAACTCAAAGGTGGACCATGCCTACTAATCAAGCTAAGGCAATCTTAACAGATATAGGAACTGAAGAATTAGCACATTGGGAAATAATAGGAACCTTAGTTTGGAAGTTGGTAAAAGATGCTTCTGTAGACCAAATAAAGGGAACTCCTTTTGAAGCCCATTATGTAAATCATGGTAAAAGCCCATTTCCACATAATGCAGCAGGAGATGCTTGGTCAGCTAAATTCATTAATTCTAAAGGCGACCCTGTAGCGGACCTTCATGAGGATATGGCAGCAGAACAAAAAGCAAGAGCAACTTATGAATGGCTAATAAATATAAGCGATGATCCAGGGGTAACGGATACTTTAAGGTTTTTAAGGGAAAGGGAGATAGTCCATTTTCAAAGATTTGGAGAAGCCCTTATGATTATACAAGATGAATTAAATAGAAAGAAATATTATTAAAGGTAGAGAAAAATTCTCTACCTTTTTAGCAAGACAAAATTTTTATAATCAATAGAAAAGTCAGTAAAATTACATAATTCCAATATTACACACAAGTCACACTAATCAGAATATATTGACAAAATTATATTGGTGAAATATAATCACATTTAGTGGGACTCCAAAAAAGGGTTATAAATTTGGAAAGTAATGGTTTTATATTACATAGTATGAAATAGAGCATCATATTAATTGCTGTTTATAAATTGAGATTTAATCTCAATTTATAATAAAAAGTAATAAGGGGGAGATTTTGTGTTTAGCAGAAAAACCTATTTTGTCCTGTCAATCTTACTAGTCTTGATGCTGACCTTATCTGCTTGTGGTAGCAAAGAGACTGGAGGAAGTGGGAAAGATGAACTAGTAGTGGCTCAAGGGGCAGACCCTAAATCATTAGATCCTCATGCCTCTAACGATCAACCTTCTTCTAGGGTTAATAAGCAAATCTATAATACCCTAGTAGAAGCAACTGAGGACATGGAGATAGAGCCAGGACTAGCCGAAAGTTGGGAACAAGTTGATGAAACTACTTGGAGATTTAAACTAAGAGAAGGGGTTAAATTTCATAATGGTGAAGAGCTAAGAGCAAGCGATGTGAAATTCAGTTTAGACAGAATGATGAATTCACCAGAAGTAGCTCATATAGTTGGAGCTGTAGAATCTGTTGAAATTGAGGGTGATTACACAGTAATAATAAAGACCAAAGAACCTTTCGCACCTATATTAGCTCATTTAGCCCATACAGCTGCTTCAATACTAAACGAAAAGGCGGTTACAGAGGCTGGAGATGATTATGCAAATAATCCTATAGGCACAGGGCCTTTTAAGTTTGTAAGTCATGATGCAGGAGATAAGGTTACATTAGAAAGATTTGATGATTACTTTGGTGAACCTGCAAAGGTCAATACTTTAATATTCAGAAATATACCAGAAGGTACTAATAGAACCATAGGTTTAAAAACTGGAGAAATCGATATTGCTTATGATATAGAGCCAATTGATTTAGGCAAGGTTAGAGAAGATGATAAACTAGTATTGATCGAAGAAGAATCCCTATCTACATCATACATAGGCTTTAATACTAAAAAAGCTCCATTCCACGATGTAAGAGTTAGAAAGGCTTTAAATCATGCTGTAAATGTTGATGAAATAATAGAGGTAGTATTAGAAGGAGCAGGTAAAAAGGCCACAGGACCTATTAACGATAAGGTGTTTGGCTATAATAAGGACCTAAAAGGATATGAATATGACCCAGAAAAGGCTAAGGAATTATTAGCTGAAGCTGGTTACCCCGATGGATTTAAAACTACCATTTGGACAAATGATAGTCCGGTAAGGGTTAGAATAGCAGAACTGGTCCAAGCCCAGCTTAAAGAAGTTGGAGTCGAGGTAACAATTGAAGAAGTAGAGTGGGGTGCTTATCTAGAAAGGACTGCTGCTGGAGAGCATGACATGTTCATATTAGGGTGGGTTACTGTAACTGGTGATGCAGATTATGGACTATATGCATTGTTCCACAGTTCTCAGCATGGCGGAGCTGGTAACAGAACCTTCTATACTAATTCTGAGGTAGATAAGCTATTAGACCAAGGTAGAACCTCTATAGATGAAGGTGAAAGATTAGAAGTATATGCTAAAGCTCAGGAATTAATTGTAGAAGATGCTCCTCAATTATTTCTATATTTCCAAACTCAAAATGCTGGGGTACAAAGCAATGTAGAAGGATTTAGATTACATCCAGCAGGACATCATAAATTAGTAAATGTAAGCTTTAAGTAATATTAAAGTGGATGGTACTGGAGTCCTTTCAAAGGACTCCATACCATTGCTGTTCAATTGGTTAGCTAATGAAGGAGGGAAACAATGCATAAATATATTGTTAGAAGGTTAATAATGTTAATACCAGTAATTATAGGAGTTACCTTTATAGTATATAGTATTATGTTCTTTACACCTGGAGATCCAGCGTTAATTATACTAGGAGAAAATGCTCCCGAGGAACAGGTTGAAAAATTAAGAGAAGAAATGGGATTAAACGATCACTTCATTATACAATATTTAAGATTTTTAAAGAATGCCTTAAAAGGCGATTTTGGTAGGTCCTATTCAACAAGAAAGCCAGTCTTTGATGAAATCTTTTCCAGATTTCCAGCCACTTTAAAACTATCTACAGCAGGATTATTAATAGCTGTTGCAATTGGTATCCCAGTTGGTATAATTTCCGCTACTAAACAATATTCAGCAATAGACAGTATTACCATGATTCTAGCATTATTAGGAGTATCTATGCCTAATTTCTGGTTGGGATTAATGCTAATACTATTATTTTCAGTTAATCTGGGTTTATTACCTTCTGGAGGGGATGCAGGATTTTCCTCCTTAATACTTCCTGCAATTACCCTTGGTACAGGAGTGGCTGCTATTATAACCAGAATGACCCGTTCATCCATGCTAGAGGTAATAAGGCAAGATTACATAAGAACTGCAAGGGCTAAAGGAGTTGCAGAAAGAAAGGTGATAAATAAACATGCTTTAAAAAACGCACTAATACCTGTAGTTACTGTTATAGGGCTTCAGTTTGGATATCTATTAGGGGGGGCTGTACTAACTGAAACCGTATTTTCCTGGCCCGGAGTTGGTAGGCTTATGGTAGAAGCCATCAAGCAAAAAGATACTCCTGTGGTATTAGCATCGGTTATATTTATGTCGGTTGTATTTAGTATTGTCAATCTATTGGTAGATATATTATATGCATTCTTAGACCCGCGTATAAAATCTCAATACAGGTAAGGAGGGCATAATATGAATTCAAGCATGTCAGCAGAAAAGGATGTTAATTTAAAACCTAATTCGGGACGGAAAAGATCACAGTGGGGTGAAGTTTGGCGAAGGCTTAAAAAGAATAAAATGGCTATGGTTGGTTTAATTATTATGGTCATATTAATTTTGCTGGCCATATTTGCAAATATAATTGCAGATTATGAAGAGGTGGCAATTAAACAGAACACTGCTATTAGATTACAAGGACCATCAAAGGAACACTGGTTAGGAACTGATAACTTTGGTAGGGATATATTCGCCAGGATAATCCATGGTGCAAGAGTTTCACTAATGGTAGGGGTAGTTGCTGTAGGTATTGCGGTATTAATAGGAGGAACCTTAGGTGCAATAGCAGGTTTTTATGGTGGGAGGATAGATAACATCATTATGAGGGCGATGGATATTTTTCTAGCTATTCCAAGTATATTGCTTGCCATTGCAATAGTTACTGCTTTAGGTACCAATCTATTTAATTTAATGTTAGCTATTGGGATTTCCTCTATTCCAGGTTATGCTAGAATAGTTAGGGCCTCGGTATTAACTGTGAAGGACCAAGAGTTTATAGAAGCAGCTAGGGCCATAGGGGCATCTGACTTTAGGATTATTACCAAACATATAATCCCCAACGCATTGGCTCCAGTAATCGTTCAAGGAACTTTAGGAGTAGCAACAGCTATACTATCTACAGCTGGATTAAGTTTCATTGGACTGGGAGTACCTAAGCCTAGACCAGAATGGGGATCAATGTTGTCCGATGGAAGAACCTATTTGTGGGATGCTTCCCATATTACTACTTTCCCAGGTCTAGCTATTGTAATAACTATCCTTGCATTGAACTTATTGGGTGACGGGTTAAGAGATGCACTGGATCCACGATTAAAGCAGTAAAGGAGGGGAATATATGGATAATAACATTCTTGAAATAAAAAATTTAGTAGTACATTATATTACTGATGAGGGTGTAGTTGAAGCTGTAAATGGATTAGATATGGTTCTTAAAAGGGGGGAAACCTTGGGCTTAGTAGGAGAAACTGGAGCAGGGAAGACAACAACTGCTCTAAGCATATTGAGGTTGATTCCAAATCCTCCAGGGAAGATAATTAGTGGTGAAATATATTTTGATGGAGAAAATCTATTGGAGCTATCTGAAGAAGATATGAGAAGCATTAGAGGTAATAAGATATCCATGATATTTCAAGACCCTATGACCTCTTTAAATCCAGTTATGACCGTAGGAGATCAAATAGCAGAGGGAATCGAAATCCACCAAGGTTTATCTCATGAGGAAGCAATGGAAAAGGCAAATGAGATGTTGGAATTAGTAGGAATTCCAAAGGAAAGGGCTATAGATTATCCTCATCAGTTTTCTGGTGGTATGAAGCAGAGGGTGGTAATTGCCATAGCCTTGGCTTGTAATCCTAGTTTGCTCATTGCAGATGAGCCAACTACTGCACTAGATGTTACCATACAGGCTCAAGTACTGGAGCTTATGAAGCGATTAAGGGATGAGTTTAATACAGCTATGATCCTTATAACCCACGACTTAGGCATCGTAGCAGAGACCTGTGATAAGGTAGCTGTAATGTATGCTGGGGAGATAATAGAATATGCTACATTGGAGCAATTATTTGAAAATCCTAAACATCCTTATACACTAGGCCTTTTTGGTTCCATACCCAGCCTTGAAGAAGATGTGGAAAGATTGAAACCCATAAAAGGACTCATGCCAGATCCTACAAATCTTCCCTCAGGTTGTACTTTCCATCCTAGGTGTTCCCATGCCCAGGATATTTGCAAGAAACGAAAACCTTTTATAACCAATATAGAAGAAGGTCATATGGTGAAATGTCTAATATATGAAGGCGTTATAGAAGCAAAGGAGGTGCTTTAATGGCTGAAGCACTGTTAAAGGTAAAAGGCATTAAAAAGTATTTTAAAACTCCAAAAGGCATGTTACATGCTGTTGATGGAGTAGATTTTGATATGGAAAAAGGAGAAACATTAGGGCTTGTAGGGGAGTCAGGCTGTGGAAAATCGACTATAGGTAGAGTTATACTTCGACTTCTTGAGCCAACCGAAGGGGAAATCTATTTTGAAGGTCAGAACATAAATGAATTTAACAAAAAGCAGATGACTAAGCTTAGGAGGGATATGCAAATAATATTTCAAGACCCTTTTTCATCCTTAAACCCGAGATTATCGGTATCCGAAATTATAGCGGAACCTTTGATTATACATAATATTGTAGGCAAGAAGAATTCTGAACTGGAAAAGGAAGTACTACGTTTAATGGACTTAGTCGGGCTGGCTAAAAGATTGATGAATTCATATCCCCACGAGCTAGATGGCGGAAGAAGGCAGCGAATAGGAATTGCCAGGGCTTTAGCCTTAAAACCTAAATTCATAGTATGTGATGAACCCGTATCTGCGTTAGATGTTTCCATCCAAGCTCAAATATTAAATTTAATGCAGGATTTACAAGAAGATCTGGACTTAACCTATTTATTCATAACCCATGATCTGTCGGTAGTTAAGCATATTTCAGACAATATCGCAGTGATGTATCTGGGTAAAGTTGTAGAAAAAGCTCCTGCAGACGAATTGTTTAAAAATAGCCTTCATCCCTATACCCAAGCATTGCTTTCGGCTATTCCAGTTCCCAGTATAAAGAGCAAACGGGAACATATTATACTGAAGGGTGAGATAACATCACCAATAGACCCAAAACCTGGTTGTAGATTTGCAGCCCGTTGTAATTATGTAATGGACAGATGTTTTGATGAAGAACCAAAATTAATGGCAGTAGGAAGTGGCCATCAAGTAGCTTGTTTCTTAGTAGAAGAAAATACTGATAATTAACAAAAATTGTATACATTTAGTTTCCTAATCTTTATGAATTGAACAATAGAATATTAAAAGTCTTGTAGAAAGCAAATTTATAATATTTATTCAATGGTTATAGTTGCAAGAAGAATTATATCTGGAAATGATGGGATATAATGTCATGTTATGAAGGTTGTTTTATATGTATTTACATTTAAAAATGTAATAATACTAAGAATTTTGAATGAAAAAGTATTTGAAATGCTAATATAACTAGACTTATTTATTAAATAAGGATATAATATAAGTTAATAGTATATTTACTTTACTAAAGGGGGAATACATATGAACGCTATGACTGCAAGCAATTTAAGGTCGGCTTATGGTGGAGAAAGTCAAGCGCATATGAGGTACAGGATTTGGGCCGAAAAAGCTAAAAAGGATGGCTTTCCAAATGTAGCCCGATTATTTATGGCAACCTCCGATGCTGAAGAAGTACATGCTACATTGCATTTTAAAGCTTTAAAAGATGAAGTGGGTTCCTTTGATGTATTATCTGGTGGAGTGTTTGGCTATGATTCTACATCGGATAATCTGCAAGGAGCCATTGATGGAGAGTTATTTGAAGTGGAACAAATGTACCCTGCTTACATAGCTGTAGCAGAAATGCAAAATGAGAAGGCTGCACTTTCAGCTTATAGATATGCTATAGAAGCGGAAAAAGTTCATGCTGAATTGTTTACTAAAGCAAAAGAAGCTGTAGATTTAGGTAAAGATTTAGAAGCAGAAACTATCTTGTTATGCCCAGTATGTGGCTTTATTAGTATAACGGGTGAAGAAGAAACTTGCCCATTGTGTAATGCTAAAAAAGAATTATTTAAAGAGTATTGATGAGGTGGAATTTCCACCTCACTTTTTTATACAAACCTTTTCATGAATTTTATATTTACACCCTATTAAACTAATTTTGAAATCAATATGCATATTTAATATGCTTAATTATAATAAAATAAATAATAATAACTTATATAAATACAAAAGGAGGAAATTAATATGTATAAACAAGAGGTAACATTAACAAATGAAACAGGTCTTCATGCAAGACCAGCAAGTTTATTTGTAAAAGAGGCTTCAAAATTCACATCAAATGTAATCGTTGAAAAAGACGGGAAAGAATATAACGCAAAGAGCATTATGGGAATATTGAGTATGGGAGCTGCAAAAGGAGATACTATAATAATAAAAGCAGAAGGCAGCGATGCTGAAGAAGCAGTGAAAGCTTTAGTAAAACTTGTAAATGACAATTTTAACGAATAGGAGGCATTTCGCATGAAAGCCATAGGAACATCATCAGGAATCGCTCTAGGTAAGGTACTAGTGTACAAGGAACCTGATATTAAAGTTGAAAGAAAAGAGACTGAAAATTATAACGATGAAATTGAAAGATTAGATAATGCAGTTAAGAAAGGTATAAAAGAACTTGAAAGTTTATATGAAGAAACTTTAGCAAGTATTGGCAAAAAAGAAGCAGAGATTTTTAATGCCCATAAATTGATGCTACATGACCCAGAATACATTGAAGGTGTTAAAAACAAGATAAAGGAAGAAAAAGTTAATGTAGAATGGGCCTTGAAAGAGGTAACAGATTACTATATATCATTATTTGAGAATATTGAAGATGCTTATTTAAAGGAAAGAGCTTTAGATTTAAAGGATGTATCTAAAAGGCTTCTTAGGATATTAGCTGGAATAGAAGGTGGGGATTTAAGATCTATAAAGGAAAAATCCATCATTGTAGCAGAGGATTTAGTTCCTTCAGATACTGCTCAAATGGATAAGAAAAAGGTAGTAGGAATAGTAACTGAACTAGGTGGAAAAACTTCTCATACTTCTATAATGGCAAGAAGTTTAGAAATACCAGCAGTAGCTGGAGCGAAAGATATTACCAATTTAATAAAAGACGGGGATTTCATGATTATAGATGGAAATACAGGGATAATTTTAATCAATCCTTCTAAAGAGGAAATTGAGTTTTATGAAGAAAAAAAGAAGAAATATGAAGATTTTAAATCAAAAGTCAAGGAAATGAAGGGAAAAGAGAGCATTTCTAAGGATGGCATAAGGGTAGAGATAGCTGCCAATATTGGTACACCGAAGGATATAGATAATGTCATAGCAAATGATGGAGAAGGAGTAGGACTATTTAGAACGGAATTCCTCTATATGGATAGTGATAGCTTACCGACTGAAGAGGAACAATTTGAAGCTTATAAAATAGTAGCAGAGAAGTTGGAAGGGAAACCAGTTGTAATTAGGACTTTAGATGTAGGTGGGGATAAGGATATACCATATTTGGAACTTCCAAAAGAGATGAATCCTTTCCTAGGGTATAGAGCCATTAGGCTTTGTCTAGACAGAAGGGATATATTTAAGACTCAGCTAAGGGCTTTATTAAGAGCTTCTGCCTTTGGCAATATTAAGATAATGTTTCCCATGATATCCAATATAGGGGAAGTAAGGGAGGCTAAAAGAATTTTAGAAGAAGTTAAAGATGAGTTAAGGAAAGAGAACATTCCGTTTAATGAAAATATAGAGGTAGGAATAATGGTTGAAATACCTTCGGTTGCTGTACACTCAGATATATTCGCAAAGGAAGTAGACTTCTTCAGTATTGGAACCAATGATTTAATCCAATATACATTGGCAGTGGATAGAGGTAATCAGGATATTTCTCATCTATACAACCAATATGACCCCGCTGTATTAAGGTTAATAAAGATGACCATAGACAACGGTCACAAAGCAGGAATTTGGGTAGGTATGTGTGGGGAAGCTGCAGGAGATGAAAAGCTAATTCCTGTATTATTGGCTATGGGTTTAGATGAGTTTAGCATGAATCCAGCTTCCATATTGAAGGCCAGATATATAATAAACCATACATCAAAAAAAGAAGTAGAATCCATGCTTGATGAAATATTAAGCTTGCCAACAGCAGAAGATGTGGAAAAATTTATAGATAAAAATATAATAATTAGATGATAGGACCCGCTAAAGGCGGGTTTTAATTTTTTAATTGCTAAAGTTTACTAATATTTCTAGGATAATAATTTGATATCTACCAAATAATATATTTAACAATATTATTGGAGGGGATATTTTGAATACTAGATTATTCATAACTGCGATAACACCAGCAGTAGCCATAATACTTGCTATATACTTAAGCGATAGATATGATAGGGAACCATTAAAAATATTAATATTAACATATTTGCTAGGTGCTCTAACTGTGATACCCATAATTATAGTTGAGGAGGTATTATTGAGCTTTAATATATTTGGTGGAACTTTAGAAGCTCTTTATACTGCTTTCATAGTGGCAGGTCTTACAGAAGAATTCTTTAAAAGGGAGGTTATATTGAGAGTACCTTATAAGACTAGGTATTTTAATGAGAAACTAGATGGGATAGTATATGGAGTATTTTCATCCATGGGATTTGCTACAGTGGAAAACATAGTATATGTTGTATATCGATATGCCAATAATCCTCATGTAGGATTATACAGAGGGATTTTCTCCGTTCCTGCTCATGCTGTCTTTGGAATAACCATGGGATATTATTTATCGTTAGCAAAATTTGATGGGGACAAAATCAGATCGAGAAAAAATATGAGAAGATCTCTTTATATGCCAATTCTTCTACATGGTACATTTAATTTTATATTGATGACAAATATTCCTCAACTTAGTATATTATTTGTTCCTTATGTAATCTATATATGGTGGATAAACCAACAAAAATTAAATAAATTCATATACGATTCAAGAAATAGGATTATGGATATTGAAAGGGAGGAATAGCGGGTTGAAAATTTTTATGATAAATAATAAAATGGTAATATAATTGATGAAATGAGGATATTTATAATGAAGAAAAGAAATATAATAATACCGTCTTTGCTCTTACTACTTTTTTCCCTCTTTATCATTAACCAGTTTTTATTAAATATAACTAAAATCCATAATGGGACAAGCCAAGAAGAGAATGGATTTCTATCCCCTCTACCAGAATCTGAAATACCCCAAGAAGAAGAGGAAAAGATTACAACTGCTACCTTGTTAGCGGTTGGAGATATAATGTTTCATATGCCTCAAATAAAATCTGCCTATAATCCGGTCGATAATACTTATGATTTCAACGATGTGTTCAGATATGTTAGAAAATATATAGATTCTGCAGATTTATCCATTGCCAATTTTGAAACGGTAGTAGCAGGTAATGAAAGGGGTTTTTCTGGGTTTCCTAGGTTTAATTCTCCAGAAGAAACCTTGAAAGCTATTAAAAATGCGGGTTTTAATATTCTTACTACTGCTAATAATCATGCATTAGACCAAGGAAAGGAAGGGCTGTTGAAGACCATTGAATTTATTGAGAGGGAAGGAATGAAGAATCTAGGCACCTATAGGGAACCAAGTGACCAGTTACTTATAGAGAATATTAATGGCATAAAAGTAGCCCTATTATCCTATTCCTATGGTTTCAATGGTTTAGAATATAGTCTAACTGAGGAAGAACTTTCCTATTTGGTCAATAGAATAGATGAGAACAGAATTAAGGAGGACATACTGAAGGCAAAGGGGCACGATTCGGATATAATAGTAGTCTGCATTCATTGGGGTAATGAATATGAAAGGGAACCTTCGGAGTTTCAAGTTGAATTAGGAAAAAAAATGATAGAATGGGGAGCCAATATAATTTTAGGAGGCCATCCCCATGTAGTGCAAAGGTCTGAAATTGTCCATTATGGGGGGAAAGATAATTTCATCATATATTCCATGGGGAATTTTTTATCTAATCAGAGAAGAGAAAATGTCAACACTAAATATGCAGAGGATGGAATAATGGTTAAAATCTTGCTAGAAAAGGATCTTATTAGAGATGAAACGATTATAAAAGACATTACCTATATACCTACTTGGGTTAGAAGGTATAATGATAATGGAGTAAAGTATGAAATACTGCCTATTGTTGATTTTCTTGAAGATGAAGGGCTATATTCAATAATTAGTGAAAAGGAAAGAAAGAGAATAGAGGAATCCTATCATGATACACTGGAAAAGATGGCACAAAATTAACTAAATTCTGAATTTATTTACATTTTTTATTTAATATTATTTAGTTCAAATTGACATATGTTTGTTATATAATAAAAATGATAATATATTTGAAGGTGTGGTAGCCCTTGGAATTTATAAAAGGATTATTCATCAATTTAAGACTAAAAGATATTGTTGATATTTTTATAGTTGCTATGGCTTTTTATAAACTATTCAAGTTGATTAGGGAAACAAGAGCAGAGCAATTAACTAAAGGAATTATAGCTTTATTCGTTTTTACTAAGGTAAGTGATTGGCTCCAACTTTACACTGTTCACTGGATACTGGATAAGACTATGACCGTTGGAATACTGGCTTTAATCATAGTTTTTCAACCGGAGTTGAGAAGAGCTTTAGAATATATAGGCAGAAGCAATTTCTTTACTAAATCCTTTATAGAAATAAAGGACGAAAGTTTAAGTCAGTTGGTGGAAGAAATTGTAGAAGCTGTGGCATCCCTTTCCAGACAGAAAATTGGTGCTCTCATCGTTATTGAAAGAACTACAGGATTAAGCGAGGTAATTGAGACTGGTACAAGGATCGATGGAAAAGTTTCGAGTGACCTTCTTATAAACATCTTTATTCCAAACACTCCCCTTCATGATGGTGCTGTAATAGTAAAAGAGGACATAATAAAAGCTGCTGGATGTTTTTTGCCTTTGACGGAGAATACATCTCTTAGTAAGGATTTAGGCACTAGACATAGAGCGGCTCTTGGCATTTCAGAAAAATCTGATAGTCTTTCCATAATTGTATCAGAAGAAACGGGAGCCATTTCCATTGCTGAAAATGGCAGTTTAGCTAGATATTTAGATACTAAAACTTTAAGGCAAATATTGATGGATATGTATAAACCTAAAGACCAGAAATCTACTTTTATTGCAAAATGGAGGCGTAAAGATGGGCAAAGAGAAAAATAATGATTTAACCTTGAAGATCTTTGCTCTAATAATAGCTATCATTTTGTGGAGCTATGTTATGAGTGAAGTGAATCCACCCTTTGAAAATGAATTTAAAAATGTGAATGTTGAATATATAAATGAAGCTGCCTTAGAAAGACAAGGTTTGGTTGTAATGGAGCCTCAAAAGGCCACTATTAGAGTAACCATTTCTGGCAGGAGGTCTGAGGTATTAAAAGTATCTGAAAAGGATATCATAGCTCAAGTAGATTTAAGCGGTTATTCCGAAGGGGAACAGAAAGTTCCTGTATACGTTCAGGTTCCAGATGATGTTAAAATTGTAGATTATAGTCCGAAGGAAATACTATTTAGATTTGATAAGATAATTAGAAAGAGTAGCCCAGTTGTAGTTGAAACTCAAGGAAAGCTGGCTCAGGGATATGTTCTTGCCACTCCTGAAATAAAACCAGAATCCATCTATATACAAGGTCCTAGAACATGGGTAAATTTGGTGGCTAAAGCTATAGCATATGTAGATGTTTCAAATAAAGCTGAGGATATTAATACAACTGTTGCAGTAAAAATTGTGGACGATGAGGGAAATGATGTAAGAGGAGTGACCATGGAGCAAAGTGTAGTCGATGTATTCATTCCAGTATATCAGGTTAAAAAAGTACCAATAGAACTACAAACGGAAAATCAACTGCCAGATAATTATGAAATAGTGGAGATAAATATAAATCCAAGCACTATAGAAATTAAAGGTAGAAAAGAAGATCTAGCCAAGGTTAATTTAATTAAAACTAAACCTATTGATATTAATGCTTTAATAGATAATAGAAATATTCCAGTAGAATTGGAATTACCAGAAGGAGTAAGTTTATTAAGGCCGGATGAAAAAGTAATCATAACCTTGAATGTAGATGAAAAAATATCTAGGACCTTTGGTTACACCTTGGAAGATGTTGATATTGTAAACCTAGATTCTAATCTCATTATAGATGAAAATGATTTTAATAAAACCATTATGGTTACTGTTGAAGGAATGAGTTCTAAGATTAATTCACTAAACAAGGAAGATATAGATTTGACAATGGACTTAAAGGATCTTGATGAAGGAACTCATAGGGTTAATGTAGATGTTTCAGTTGAAGAAGGGATTACAGTTGTAACTCTTGTTCCGGAGGGTCTAAATATAACGCTAATCAAAGAGTAGGAGGTAAAAATGGAAAGGAAATATGTATTAGTTATTAATCCAGGTTCTACTTCTACCAAGGTAGCCATCTATGATGGAGACGTGGAAATAAAAACTCACAAGATACAGCACAAAGAAGATGAATTAGCAAAATATGACAGTATATTAGACCAATATGAATACAGATTAAATCTAATTCTTAATTGGTTAGATAAAGAAAATATCAAACTTTGCAGTTTAAAGGCTGTAGTAGGCAGGGGAGGATTATTAAGGCCAATTCCTGGTGGGACATACCTTGTTACCGATAAGATGATAGAGGATTTAAGATTAGGTGTTGGAGGAGAGCATGCGGCTAATCTTGGAGGGATTCTCGCCAGGGGAATAGCCGATAGGGAAAATATAAGTTCCTATATAGTAGATCCCGTATCGGTAGATGAATTTGAGGAAGTGGCAAGAATATCTGGTCTTAATTTAATTGAAAGAAAATCCTTAATCCATGCTCTTAATATTAAAGCTGTTTCCCATAGAAGGGCAGAGGAATTAAATAAGAATTTGGAGGAATTAAATTTAATAGTTGCCCATTTAGGAGGAGGTATTTCTGTAGCGCCTGTGAGAAGAGGACGCATGATAGATGTAAATAATGCGAGTGAAATGGGCCCCTTTTCTCCCGAAAGGACTG
Source organism: Tepidimicrobium xylanilyticum (assembly GCF_900106765.1). NCBI lineage: Bacteria > Bacillati > Bacillota > Tissierellia > Tissierellales > Tepidimicrobiaceae > Tepidimicrobium > Tepidimicrobium xylanilyticum. The sequence continues at coordinate 220,970 of NZ_FNNG01000003.1, read as the reverse complement.
GAAGCCTTCCAGTAGGGGACTTGGTAAAAATGTGCTACTCTGGGAATTATACCTATGAGGATATGAAGAAGAAGATAAAAGGTAAAGGTGGATTGATGTCATATCTAGACACTATTGATGCAAGAGAAGTGGAAAAAAGGATTGAATCCGGAGATGAATATGCTAAACTAATATTCGATGCAATGATATATCAAATTGGGAAAGAAATAGGGGCTGCTTCTGCAGTGCTCAAGGGGGAAGTGGATAATATAATTCTTACTGGAGGTCTTGCTTGCTCAAAATATTTAGTTGAAAGATTAACAGAAATGGTATCCTTTATAGGACCTGTAATAGTATATCCTGGAGAGGATGAAATGGGTGCTTTAAATAAAGGAGTATTAAGGGTAATTAATGGTGAAGAAAAGCCTAAAATATATGAAAATGAGGTGATAAGATAATGATTAAATCCTTTGAAGATTTAAAAGTTTTAGCTAAAGAAAAATGCAAGAAGCGATTATCTGTTGCAGTTGCTGAGGACAAACCCGTATTAGAAGCTGTAAAAGCAGCAATGGACTTAAATATAGTAGAACCAATACTGGTAGGAAATAAGGAAAAAATAGTTGAAATTAGCGATGAAATAAGTTTGGACCTCTCTAAGGCTGAGGTAATTGATGAAAAAGATGGTATTTTAGCAGCAAAAGAGGCTACAAGGTTAGTAAGCAGCAACAAAGCTGATATACTTATGAAAGGGTTAATTGACACATCAATTATCATGAAACAGGTATTAGACAAGGAAATAGGGTTAAGAGCAGGAAAAATAATCAGCCATGCAGCGGTTTTCCATGTTAATACATACCATAAAATATTTATTGTAACCGATGCAGCTATGAATATAAGTCCCGATTTGGATCAAAAGAGGGAAATAATAGAAAACGCAGTTGAATTAGCTCATTCCTTAGGTATAGCCAATCCAAAAGTAGCTGTGATTGCTGCCAAGGAAAAGGTTTCCACAAAAATGGAGGCCACAGTTCATGCAAAGGAATTAGCTGATATGAATAGAGAGGGGATAGTTAAAGGCTGTATAGTAGAAGGACCTTTTGCTTTGGATAACGCCATTTCTAAAGAGGCTGCAGCACATAAAGGGATTGAATCGACGGTAGCAGGTGATGCAGATATATTATTAGTACCCGATATAGATGCTGGTAACGTATTATATAAATCATTGACTTTTTTAGCAGGAGCTAAAAGTGCAGGTATTATCTTAGGTGCTGAGGCTCCTATAGTCTTGACTTCAAGAGCAGACAACCAAGAAGCAAAATTAAACTCTATAATATTAGGAATAATGTTAACTTCGAAATAGAGGAGGATATTAATGTCAGCAAAACATAGATTACTAATCATTAATCCAGGTTCAACTTCCACAAAAATTGCAGTATTTTACGATGAGGACATAGTATTAGAAAAAACTTTGAGACATTCGGTAGAAGAACTATCTAAGTATGAAAATATAACAGACCAGATTGCATTTAGGAAGGATATCATTTTAAAGACCTTAGAAGAGAATCAAATTCTTTTGGAATCCTTATCTGCAGTTGTTGGGAGAGGAGGACTTCTAAAACCAATCCCTGGTGGTACCTATAAGGTTAATGAGAAGATGTTAGAGGATTTAAGGAGTAGAACTTATGGAGAACATGCTTCTAATCTAGGGGGAATTATAGCCTATGAGATTGGCAAAATGATTGACGTTGAAGCTTTTATAGTAGATCCTGTTGTGGTAGATGAATTACAGGATATAGCCAGGATTTCAGGTTTAAAAGAAATAGAAAGAAAAAGCATATTCCACGCCTTGAACCAAAAAGCAGTTGCTAGAAGACATGCCAAGCTTCAAGGTAAGGCTTATGAAGATATGAATTTAATTATTGCCCATTTGGGAGGAGGGGTTTCTGTAGGAGCCCACGAAAGAGGAAGGGTTATAGATGTAGCTAATGCTTTAGATGGAGAGGGACCTTTTTCCCCAGAGAGGTCAGGAGGGCTTCCAGTTGGAGATCTAATAAAACTATGTTATTCTGGCAAATACACCTATGAAGATATGAGGAGCATGATAGTAGGCAAGGGTGGAATGGTCTCCTATTTGAATACAAATAATGCTATGGAAGTCTGCGAAAGGATTAAAGCAGGAGATGATTATGCTAAATCCATTTATTATGCCATGGCCTATCAGATAGCCAAGGAAATAGGTTCTTGTGCTGCAGTATTGAAGGGAAAAGTTGATGGTATTTTACTTACTGGCGGAATAGCCCACGACAAGATGTTTACTGGTTGGATAGAAGAAAGGGTTAGCTTTATATCTAAGGTGTTTATCTATCCTGGAGAAGATGAGCTAACTGCCTTGGCAGAAGGTGGACTTAGGGTTTTAAGAGGTGAAGAGGTAGCAAAAGAATATATTTAGAATTAGGTGAGAAAAATGCTTAAAGATAAAAGATTAAGGATTGTTATTGGGCATTATGGCAGTGGCAAGACTGAGTTTAGCGTCAATTACGCTGTGAAATTAGCCAAAATGGGGAAAAAGGTGGCTTTAGTGGATCTAGATATTGTAAACCTCTATTTTAGAAGCAGAGAAAAGTCGAATATTTTAGAAGAGATGGGCATAAGGGTTATTGGAAGTTCTGTAAAGGGTGCGGCCGTTGATATACCGGCTATCTCTTCTGAAGTATTGATGCCTTTGCAGGATAAATCCTATGAGGGGATTATAGATGTAGGAGGAGATCCAGTAGGAGCTAGGGTGCTAGGTATGTACTATCAGTATTTTATACCAGAAGAATACGATATGTTTTTTGTATTAAACGCCAATAGACCTGAAACCCAAACTGTAGAAAAAGCTATTGAATACTTAAGAAAAATTGAAGACGCAGCTAGAGTAAAAGTAACGGGCATAATAAATAATACCCATATGTTGAAAAGCACTACAATAGAAGATGTATTAAGAGGACAAGAATTGGCAGAGAAATTATCGCAAGAAGCTAATCTACCTATTAAATATATATCTGCTATCGAAAGCGTAGCAAAGGAATTGCCAAAGGATTTAGAAGGAGAAATTTTCCCGATGACTTTATATATGAGGGAAGAGTGGATGGTCTAATAATAAATAGGTAAGGGGGTTTTATGATGGCCAAAGTAAAAGGAAGAGTAACATTCCAGGAAGACCTTTGCAAAGGATGCGGATTATGCGTTTCAGTGTGCCCTACAAAGATTATTTATCTAGATAATGATAAGATAAATGCAAAAGGGTATCATCCAGCTACCATATCCGATATGGATAAATGCATAGCCTGTGCTAGTTGTGCAATGATGTGTCCAGATTTAGTAATAACAGTTGAGAGGTTAAGCAATTAAATTATGAAGGAGGGTTATTGATGGCTAAAGTTCTCATGAAAGGGAATGAGGCTATAGGTGCAGCAGCAATTAAGGCGGGTTGTAAGTATTTTTTCGGCTATCCTATAACGCCTCAAAGCGAATTACCAGAGTATATGGCCAGAGAACTACCTAAGGTTGATGGGGTTTTCTTACAAGCAGAATCAGAAATAGCAGCAATAAACATGGTATATGGTGCTGCCGGAGCAGGAGTAAGGGTTATGACTTCCTCGTCAAGTCCAGGTATTTCATTAAAACAGGAAGGTATTTCCTATATTGCAGGAGCAGAGCTACCTTGTTTAATAGTTAATATAATGAGAGGTGGACCGGGTCTTGGAAGTATTCAACCATCTCAAACCGACTATTTCCAAGCAACCCGAGGTGGAGGTAATGGAGATTATAGACTTGTAGTATTAGCTCCATCTAATGTGCAAGAATTAGTAGATTTAATAATAGAGGGTTTTGATATAGCAGATCAATATAGAAATCCAGTTATGATATTAGGAGATGGAATGATAGGACAGATGATGGAACCGGTAGAGTTTAAAGAACCAAAAAGAAGAGAGCTTCCAGAAAAGGATTGGGCTACCACTGGTACTGGAGGAAAAAGAAAACCTAATATCATAAACTCCTTATATTTGGCACCAGAAGAATTAGAAGAGCATAATATTAAGTTACAAGTTAAATATAAGAAGATAATGGAAAACGAAGTGAAGGTTGAATCCTATAATACAGAAGATGCAGATGTAGTCATAGCTGCATATGGAACTACATCTAGAATTGTAAAAACTGCCATTTCACAATTAGAAAAGGAAGGATATAAAGTAGGACTTATTAGACCTATTACCTTATGGCCTTATCCTTATGATGAATTTGATAAAATCAATCCTAATTGTAAAGGAATTTTGACAGTGGAAATGAATACGGGACAGATGATAGATGATGTAAAGATAGCCGTTAATGGGAGATGTCCAGTATATTTCCATGGCAGAACTGGGGGAATGGTGCCAACTCCTGATGAGATAATCGAGAAGGTGAAGGAAATCTATGGAGGTGAAAAATAATGACAGTAGTGTTTAAAAAAACCAGAGGCCTAACCGATGTTCCAACCCATTACTGTCCTGGGTGTACCCATGGTATTATCCACAGATTAGTAGGAGAAGCCTTGGAAGATTTAGGAGTATTAGACATTGCTATTGGAGTAGCTCCAGTAGGATGTTCAGTACTTGCATATAAATATTTTAATTGTGATATGCACGAAGCTGCTCATGGTAGGGCTCCAGCTGTGGCAACGGGAATAAAAAGGGCTAGACCTGAAAACTTTGTTTTTACTTATCAAGGGGACGGAGATTTAGCCTCCATAGGAACAGCGGAAATAGTCCATGCAGCCCATAGAGGTGAGAAAATATCGACTATATTCGTCAATAATGCTATCTATGGGATGACAGGAGGACAAATGGCACCTACTACTTTAGTTGGACAAAAAGCCACTACTGCTCCGTATGGTAGAGATGAAGCCCATTGCGGAAAGCCAATAAGGATGTCGGAGTTACTTGCTACTATAGATGGAGCTAAGTTTGTAGAAAGGGTTACAGTTACCACTCCTGCCCATGTTAGGAAAGCTAAGAAAGCCATAATGGAATGCTTTAAGGTCCAAATAGAAGGAAAGGGATTTGGGATTGTAGAGGTATTGTCCACATGCCCAACCAACTGGGGATATACTCCTGAGGAAGCTTTAAGATGGTTGGAAAATAACATGATACCCTATTATCCTCTAGGAAACTTTAAAAGGCCTGAGGAGGTGGAATAAATGGAAGAAAGATTGATAATTGCAGGATTTGGAGGGCAAGGAGTAATGGCCATGGGACAGCTTTTAACCTATGCTGGCATGATAGAAGGAAAACACGTATCATGGTTACCTTCCTATGGTCCTGAAATGCGCGGAGGTACAGCCAATTGTAGTGTTATAATTTCTACTGAGCCAGTAGGCTCACCAGTAGTAGTAAACTCTACAACGGCTATTGTTATGAATAAGCCATCTTTAGATAAATTTGAATCTGGTGTTAATAAGGATGGAAAGCTATTTATTAACTCTTCTTTAATAGAGCAAAAATCCAATAGGGATGATATAGAGGCGTATTATATTCCTGCTAATGAAATAGCAGATGAATTAGGCAATATGAGAGTGGCCAATATGGTAATGTTAGGAGCCTATTTAGAAGTTTCTAAGATTGTTGATATTAAATCTGTTCTTGAAGGGTTCACAAAGGTATTTGGTGAAAATAGAGCCCATTTAATTCCTATAAATAAGGAAGCTCTAGAAAGAGGAGCTCAAGTTGCAAGGAAACAGATGAAGGTGATGGCGTAACCGATTCTTCTAGTGAAGAATCGGTTTTAATTTTTTCATTAATTTTTTAAAAAAAATTTGCATTTCACTAAAAAATATGATATACTAATTCTTGTATAAATATGCTATTAACTTTTGAATAACTTTCTATTAAGTCTATTCTCTTTACGTTTAAACTGACAAAAATTCTTTTATATAGATCCTACATTCTTTGAATATTATCACATTAACTATAATATAATATTAAATAAATTTTCTTAAGTCATTTATCTCTAGGTAATTGATATTATTAGTTATTATTCCATTTTTACTATTAATAATTTAATATAAATAAATCGCTGAATTCTTGTAAAAGAAGCGGGGGAACCAATTTTTGGGGTGAATCCTTTTTAGGACGGGCAAAACCCTTAGCCCGAACCCGTCAGCTAACCTCGTAAGCGTGGAGGGGGGATAGATATTTATTGCCATATACAGACTATGGGGAGCCCTCTATAGTCTTTTATTTTACTTCAAAACAAATAGGGAAATAGTGGGATAGGAGGTAATAATATGAAAAGAGATTTGGTTTATGCCGTAATAGGTGCAGGTAATGGCGGAATTGCAATGGCAGGATATTTAAGTTTACTGGGTTATAAGGTGAATCTTTATAATAGAACTTTAGAAAATATACTACCTTTGATAGATAGCCCATTAATAGGCCTTACTGGTGAAGTTGAAGGCGAAGGGAAATTAAATATGGCCACGAATCAAATAGAAGAAGCTATTGAAGGTGCAGATATAATAATGGTAACTATACCAGCTATGGGGCATTATGATCTAGCTAAGGAAATGGCACCTCATTTAAAAGAAGGCCAGATAATAGTACTAAATCCTGGTAGAACAGGAGGGGCTTTGGAAGTTTATTCAACCATTAGAAGATGTGGATTTAATAAAGATATTATTGTGGCTGAAGCTCAAACCTTTATTTACGCTTGTAGAAAAACATCCTTAACCAGTGCTCATATATTTAAAAGTAAAAAGGAAGTTACATTAGCAGCAATTCCAGCGATAAAAACACAATATGTTATAGAAATTCTAAAAGATGCATATCCTCAATTTACACCAGCTAAGGATGTAATCGAAACTAGTATTAATAATTATGGGGCTATTTTCCATCCTGCTCCAACTCTTCTAAACAGTGGACACATTGAAAGGGGAGCTGCATTTGACTATTATACAGAGGGTATTACTCCTTCCATAGGGAATTTCCTAGAAAAGATGGATGCTGAAAGGATGAAAATAGGATTATTACTTAATGTAAATACTTTATCCGCTAGGGAATGGCTTGAAGAAACTTATGGAGCCAAGGGGAGCAATCTATACGAAGCAGTACAAAATAACCCCGCATATAAAGGGCTGCAAGCACCCAAAGGTCTAAATATTAGGTATATATATGAAGATGTTCCTTACAGCTTAATTCCAATGTCATCTATAGCAAAGGAATTTAATATTGAAACTCCAGCCATAGATTCCATAATCAAAATAGCGGGATTGATAACTGGTAAAGACTTTTTCAAGGGAGGAAGAACTGTGGAAAGACTAGGGCTTAAGGGCTTGTCTGTAAAGGAAATTCATGAATTTGCAGAAACGGGTAAAATAATGAGAGTAGAAGAAGAAGCGGCTTCATAAAAATACAAAATAATTTATGGATTTGAACATCTTAAACCAAATATCAGGATATTTGGTTTAAGATGTTTTTTATTAAGAAAAGGGAAAATTTTACTTGAAATGTTTGTTTCCATATAGTACTATATAGTCAATAAGTTGGGACTTTTTGCCTATATTTTTCTACCATAATAGACAATAAACTTGAAATACCACTATAATAGTTTCTAATTTTTGCTGAGTAGTAAATTTCCTGGGAAATATTCTATATATGTTGACAAGAATATTCTAAATTATGGAAAGCTCTTAGTATTTATATTTGAACATGGTCTAAATTTGGTTGAACTATTCAAACAGGGGTGTTTAAAATGGGGGAGCAAGATAGGAAGATAGATAATTGTATCGAGATGGCTTTAGATTACCTAAAAGGTATTTCTTTAACGAAAGGTTTGAGCATAATAATAGATATATGTGATGAAATAAGGTACTCAAAAATAGAAAAAGAGGATATTGATCAAAAAATATTAAAAGTAATACATGATCTAATAGAATCTGACAGCTTAAATTCATTAATGGGAGATGAAGAAAAGGAGACCTTAAATAGATTTTTCAAGGATTTTCTAAAACTATGTAGTGATTCTGGGAAATACTATTTTAAAAATAAGCTGTATAATGAGTTAAGTTTTGATGAATTTTATAATGTCCTTATACAGCTTAAATATATAAAGAGTATAGAATTATCAAATGGGAACAAGTTGCCTATTAATGGTTAATAGGCAACTTAGTTTTTATTCTATGGCAAACAGGAATTCCCCTTCTAAAGCAATCTCATTTCCTACTAAGGCCACTCCTTTTCCTATACCAATGGAGGATCTTACTTTAAGTATTTCAACCTCCATTTTTAGTATATCTCCAGGAACTACTCTCCTTTTAAAACGGACTTTATTTATTCCTGCAAAATAGGGTGTTCTTCCTCTATATTCATCTTTCGATAATAAAACGACTGCACCTACTTGGGCTAATGCTTCTATTATTAAAACTCCAGGCATTATAGGTTTCTTTGGAAAATGACCTTGGAAAAAGGGTTCGTTTATAGTTACATTTTTATAACCTATCCCTTTTTCACCTTCTCTAATGATTTCAACCTTGTCAACAAGCAAAAAAGGGTATCTATGTGGAATAATCTCTATTATATCTTGAATTTCTAACATATTATTCATTATACCACCTCTTATTATAGTTTTACGTGCCAAAATGATTATTGACCATCAAGTGAAATTAATATATACTTGTTTTTAAAGTTTTTGTCATTCCTATTAATATAATACAAAAACTTGAATTTTCTAGCAACTACTTATATTTTCAAGGAAGGGAGTTGATAAAAGTCATCCTAATAATTTTTTGGAGGTGAAACAATTGAATAATTTGTACTCAGTAGGAATAACTGGAATAGGCAGCTTTGTACCAGAAAAAGTGTTAACTAATTTTGACCTAAGCCAAATGGTGGATACATCAGATGAGTGGATCGTAACAAGGACTGGCATAAGGGAACGCAGAATTGTAGAAAAAAATGTTTCTACATCTGACATTGCCACTATTGCTGCTAGAGAAGCATTAATTGATGGAAAAGTTGATCCTAAAGAAATTGACCTAATAATAGTAGCAACAGCCACTCCCGATATGTTTTTCCCAGCAACAGCTTCCATAGTACAGAAAAACATTCAGGCTACAAATGCAGCAGCTTTTGATATATCCGTAGGCTGTTCTGGATTCATATATGGACTATCCATAGGATATAACATGGTAAGAGCTGGAACGTGTAAAAAAGTATTGGTAATTGGAGGAGAAACATTATCTAAAATTGTAAATTGGGAAGACAGAAACACCTGTGTACTTTTTGGCGATGGGGCAGGAGCTTGTATATTGGAAAAATGTGAAAAAGGCTTTGGATTTCTTTCCTTCGACTTAGGATCGGATGGAGAAGGAGGACATTTGCTTTCACAACCAGCAGGTGGTTCTCGATTACCTGCAAGTTTTGATACCGTGTCGAACAAACTTCACACCATTAAAATGGATGGCAGGGAAGTGTTCAAATTTGCAGTCAGAATAATAGAAAAATCCTCAGAAGCAGTTCTTAAGAGTGCTAATCTATCTTTAGAGGATATAGACTATCTAATTCCCCATCAAGCCAATATAAGGATAATCCAATCGGCAAAAAATAAACTTAAGTTAGATGATGATAAGATCTATATTAATTTAGACAGATATGGAAATATGTCTGCAGCCTCCATACCAGTAGCTTTAAATGAAGCTTATAGGGATGGCTTGCTTAAAAGAGGAGATATAATATTATTGGTAGCTTTTGGTGCTGGCTTGTCTTGGGGATCAACTATATTGAAATGGATCAAATAGGAGGGGTGATTATGTTTAGTACAAGGGTATGTAAACTCCTAGATATTAAATATCCAATTATTCAAGGTGGCATGGCATGGGTCGCTACACATGAGCTGGCGGTAGCAGTATCTGAAGGAGGTGGATTGGGAGTTATTGCTGCAGGTAATTTACCACCAGATGTAGTAAGGGATGAAATTCGAAAAGCTAAAAAACTTACAAAGAAACCTTTTGGAGTCAATATAATGTTAATGTCGCCCTATGCTGAGGATATAGTAGGTATAATCTGTGAAGAAAGGGTTCCTGTGGTGACTACAGGTGCAGGAAACCCATCCAAATTCATTAAGGAATTTAAAGAATTTGATATAAAAGTAATACCTGTAGTACCTACTATGTCTTTAGCAAGGAGATTGGAAAAGCAAGGGGCGGATGCCTTGATTGTAGAAGGAACAGAAGCTGGTGGTCATATTGGAGAATTAACTACTATGGTATTAATTCCTCAAGTAGTAGATGAGGTAAAAATTCCAGTTATAGCTGCTGGAGGTATTGCCGATGGTCGTGGTTTTTTAGCGGCCTTATCTTTAGGAGCCGAGGGAGTACAGCTAGGAACGAGATTCGTTTGTTCCACTGAATGTGTGGCTCATGATAATTTTAAGGAGATGATCTTAAAAGCTAAGGATAGGTCAACAGTAGTAACTGGAAGAAATACTGGATACCCAGCTAGAACATTGAAGAATAGTTTTACCAAAGAGTATTTTGAAATGGAGAAAAAGGGTGCAACAATTCAGGAACTTGAAGCTTTTACAGTAGGCAGACTTAAAATGGCAGTAAAAGAGGGAGAGGTTGTAAATGGTTCCGTTATGGCTGGTCAGATTTCAGGTCTTATAAAGGAGATAAAGCCCTGCAAAGAAATAATTGAGGATATAATAAATGAAGCTGGGAAGTACTTAGATATGTTAGCCTCCTATAGAGGAGGTTGGGAGCAATGAGAAAAATCGCTTTTATATTTCCAGGTCAAGGTTCCCAGTACGTTGGAATGGGAGCAGATTTTTATCAGGTTTTTCCTGAATCTAGACGGGTATTTGAAGAAGCTAATGACTGTTTAAACATGGATTTAAAGAGAATCTGTTTTGAAGGCAGAGAAGAAGAATTGATAAGGACGGAAAATACTCAACCGGCCATTCTTACTACAAGTATTGCCATGTTGAAGGCTTTGGAAATGCAAGGGATAGATTGTGAATATACGGCAGGCTTAAGTCTAGGTGAGTATACTGCTTTGGTGAAATCTGAAGGTATTAGCTTTGAAGATGCCCTATGGCTTGTAAAAATTAGAGGTAAACTTATGCAGGAAGCTGTGCCAGAAGGGGTAGGAGGAATGGCTGCCATATTGGGATTAAGCCGAGAAAAGGTCATGTTGGTATTAGATAGGGTGAAAGAACATGGTATAGTAGAGGTAGCAAATTATAATTCTCCAGAGCAAATAGTCATATCTGGTGAAAAGAAAGGGGTCGAATTGGCTTGTAAAGAGGCTTTAAATCTTGGAGCTAAAAAGACCGTCCCCCTACTGGTAAGTGCACCTTTTCATACTAGCTTGTTGAAACCTGCTGCTGAAAGATTGAAGGAGGAACTGGATAGAATACCCCTGTTCGATTTGAAGAAAAATCTAGTATCCAATGTGGACGGAAAACCCGTTAACTCTAAAGAGGAAATAAAAGAGAAATTAGCTGAACAGGTAAGCAGTTCTGTGCTCTGGCAGGATAGTATAGAATTTATGATTGAAAATGGCGTTAATACATTTATAGAAATAGGGCCAGGTAAAGCATTGACTGGTTTTGTAAAGCGAATAGGAAAATTCATGAACAAAAGCGTTGAAACCTATAATGTGAATAGCGTAGAAACTCTTAAAAAGACCGTTGATTCTTTGGGAAAGGAGATGGCAAATTGAATTTATCTAATAAAGTTGCTTTAGTTACAGGGGGCTCTCGAGGAATAGGCAAAGCTATTGCCTTAGAGCTTTCAAAGTATGGTGCTAATATAGCTATTAGCTATTTAAATAATGAAGAAAAGGCTAAGGAGGTGGTAAAGGAGATAGAGAAGAATGGAGTTAAGGGAATGAGTATAAAAGCTGATATTTCCAAAGAAACAGATGTACAAAATATGGTTAAAGCAATTGAAGCAGAAATGGGTTCCATAGATATACTAGTAAATAATGCAGGAATAACTAAGGATAATCTGTTAATCCGCATGGGGGCGGAAGAATGGGATGATGTAATCAATACGAATTTAAAGGGGACTTATATTTGCACTAAATTAGTTGCTAGGGGAATGATGAAGAAAAGATATGGAAAGATAATAAACATAGCTTCCATAGTGGGAGTTACAGGAAACATTGGTCAAGGTAATTATAGTGCATCGAAAGCAGGTGTTATAGGTTTTACTAAAGCTATTGCAAAGGAATTAGCTAGCAGAGGCATAAACGTTAATGCAGTAGCACCTGGGTTTATAGAAACTGATATGACAGAACTCTTAAAGGAAGATATTAAGGATTCACTAGTTAAAAGTATTCCAATGAGGAGAATAGGGAAACCTGAAGATGTAGCCAACATTGTAGTATTTTTAGCTAGTGAAAAGGCAGATTATATAACAGGTCAAGTAATCAATATAGATGGTGGAATGGTAATGTAAAAAAGGAGGATGAAAGATGGCAATTTTTGAAAAGGTTAAAAATATAATTGGTGATGTTTTAGAAATAGATGATTTAGAAAGCATTACAATGGAAACTTCAATAATGAATGATTTAGATGCTGACTCATTAGATGCAGTGGAAGTGATGATGGCCTTGGAAGATGAATTCGATATTGAAATACCTGATGAAGATGCTGAAAAGTTTAAAAATATAGGAGATATAGTAAAATACATCGAGAATAAGATAAGTTAAATAAGGAGGCCTACAATTGAAAAGAGTAGTAGTCACTGGATTAGGAGCAGTTACCCCTATAGGTATTGGCAAGGACGAATTCTGGAGTTCCCTTTTAAAAGGGAACTCTGGAGTTGGATATATAACCCGGTTCGATCCAAGTAAATTTGGCACAAGGATTGGCGCAGAGGTGAAGGACTTTAATCCAGCAGATTTTATGGATAGAAAAACAGCCAAGAGGATGGATCGTTTTACCCAATATGCTATTGCAGCTACAGCTTTGGCCTTAGAAGATGGAGAAATAGATTTAGATAAATTGGATAAAGATAAAATTGGGGCAGTATTAGGCTCTGGTATAGGAGGTATGACAACTTTAGAAAAAGAGCATGAAAAACTACTGGAAAAAGGGCCTGATAGGATTAGTCCTCATTTTATTCCTATGATGATATCCAATATGGCTCCTGGATATATATCTATCCTTTATGGGCTAAAAGGACCTAGTTTAACCATTACCACTGCCTGTGCTTCTAGTACCCATGCTATTGGCGAAGCCTATAGAATGGTTCAAAGGGGCACATGTGATTTGGTTATAACGGGAGGCAGTGAAAGTGCCATAACGCCAATTTCATTAGCAGGTTTTAGTTCCATGAAGGCCTTATCCACAAGAAATGAAGAACCTACTAAAGCAAGTAGACCTTTTGATAAGGAAAGGGATGGTTTCGTGATGGGTGAAGGTGCTGGAATTTTAATACTTGAAGAATTAGACCATGCATTGAAAAGGAATGCAGTAATATACGGAGAGATAATAGGTTATGGTGCAACTTCAGATGCCTATCATATTACAGCCCCAGACCCTGAAGCGGAAGGAGCAACGAAGGCCATGGAATTGGCTCTAAAGGAAGGTAAAGTTAACTACACTGATATAGATTATATAAATGCCCATGGCACCAGTACTTATTATAACGATAAATTGGAAACTTTAGCAATAAAAAGGCTGTTTAAAGAACATGCTTATAATATAGCTATAAGTTCAATCAAATCTATGACGGGTCACCTTTTAGGAGCTGCTGGTGGTATAGAGGCTATAGCTACTATATTGACTATTAAGAAAGGTATAATACCTCCAACTATTAACTATGAAATTCCAGATGAAGAATGCGATTTGAACTATACTCCAAATGTTCCAGCAAAAAAGGAGGTAATATATGCCCTGTCCAATTCTTTAGGATTTGGGGGACATAATGCTTCCATATTGCTGAAAAAATATGGTGAATAAGTATAGGGCTTTGGATTTAAATCCAGAGCCCTATATTTTTTTGGAATAGAATAATTCTTAATATCTCTACTATGATATACTGGTAAATAGGAACTGATTCTTGAGGTGATATAATGCAGTTTAATATTCCAGATTATGTGGAGAAAATACTTGAAAAGTTGGAGAAAGAAGGATATCAGGCTTATGTAGTTGGTGGAAGTATTAGGGATATGCTTCTGGGGAAAAATCCTAAGGATTACGATATTACTACAGATGCCAAGCCCTTTGAATTAGAAGACATATTTTCTGATTTTAAAACCATTAGTGTAGGAAAAGAATTTGGGACCATTATAGTATGTCAGGAGGAAGGTAATGTAGAAATAACCACTTTTAGACAAGAGGGTAATTATCTGGATGGAAGAAGACCCGAGTGGGTGACTTTTTCCAGAAAAGTAGAAGATGATTTAAGCCGCAGGGATTTTACAATTAATGCGATGGCATATAATAAGAAAGTGGGAATTATTGATCCTTATGGAGGTAGGGAAGACCTTAAAAATAGAATAATTAGAACCGTAGGGAACCCAGAGAAAAGGTTTAGTGAAGACTACCTTAGGATATTAAGAGCCATTAGATTTGCTACAGAGCTTAAATTTACTATAGATAAGCCTACCTTTTATGCAGGAAGAAAATGCAGTAGTAAAATTTCAAATGTGAGCATGGAAAGGATTTCAGATGAATTCTTTAAAATCCTTTTATCTAAGAAGCCATCTAATGGAATTAGGATGATGGAGGAAATGGGGATATTGGAAATGGTATTACCAGAATTAATTCCAACCATAGGATTTGATCAAAGAAATCCTAACCACAATATGGACGTATATAACCATATATTATGCGTATTAGATAATACCCCTCCTATAATTCAAACCAGATTGGCTGCTTTATTCCATGATATTGGTAAACCCAGCTCATTAACTATAGATGAAAGAGGAATAGGCCATTTTTATGGTCATGACCAAATAGGAGCCCAAACATCCAAAATGGTATTGGAGAGATTTAAAGCCTCCAATGATTTAAGGGATAAGGTTTACCTTTTAGTTAAAGAGCATATGAATCACCATGCAGATTTTAAGGAAAAGGGATTAAAAAGATTAATTAGAAGGATGGGAGAAAAAGAAATATTTGACTTAATAGACCTACAAATTGCTGATATTAAATGCTCAAATGAAAAGGCCACCATCGACCATATAGTAGAAAGAAGGAAAAGGATAGAAGAAATACTTGAAAAAGAAGAAGCCTATGAAATAAGGCAGTTGGCCATAAATGGCAGGGATTTGTTAGATCTAGGTTTTAAACAAGGTCCCATAATTGGTCAAGTATTGGAATACTTATTAGATAGAGTAATGGATAAACCCGAGTTAAATGAGAAGGATACTTTAAAAAAGTTAGCCTTAGACTATATAGATAAGAAATGATGTTTGGCTACGCTACACAAATTGTCTGGCCTATAACATATTTGGGAAGAAGCCCCCCCAATTCAAGGTTCGATAGGTATCACATGTTTTTATAAATTGGGGCTTGTCTTTCCAATTTTTTTAATTAGGCAAACGAATTAAATATACTTGGGAGGCTGAAAAACATATCCATAGAGAAAAGGCTTGACTTACGTGATATTTGTAAATCTTGAGTCGGAGATCTGTTTTTTATAATATACCTAGTACAACCACGAGAGAAGAAAAAATAAGGACATATTATCTGTTTACAAACTCTAAGACCCAACAAAAGAGATCCCAAGAGAGTTATACCCAAGCAATTATGGATTGTGCATCATGAATTGTAAATTGATAAGAATTGTTCACTGTCAATTGTCAATTGAATAATAATTGTGCATTGATAAAACTTGTGTTATTATTATACTGTATATTTTAGTTGGGAGGTTCAAACATGGGAAAACTATTTGGTACGGATGGAATACGGGGAATTGCAAATAAGGATTTGACTCCAGAGCTGGCATTTAAAGTAGGAAGGATAGGAGCTTATATATTATCAAAGGGTAAAAAGGGAAAAATAGTGGTTGGCAAGGACACTCGAAAATCAGGAGATATGTTGGAAGCCGCATTAACAGCAGGAATTTGCTCCACAGGATTAGATGTAATATCTTTAGGGGTTGTTCCAACTCCAGCAGTAGCCTATTTGACAAAAAAATACGATGCATTAGCAGGTATTGTCATATCTGCCTCTCATAACCCAGTAGAATATAATGGAATAAAGTTTTTTAATAGTGATGGATTTAAGTTAAGGGATGAAGTAGAAGAGGAGATTGAAGAGCTGGTCTTAAAAGATGAGGACATAGACTTAAGGCCTATAAGTGAAGATATTGGGCAGGTAATAGTAGAAGAAGAAGGATATAAACATTATGTTAATCATTTAAAATCCACCATAAAAGGGGATTTAAAAGGGATAAAAATAGCCGTTGACTGTGGAAATGGAGCTTTATTTAAGATAGCACCTATATTATTAGAAGAATTGAACGGAGAGATAATAGTCATAAATGATAAGCCAAATGGTAGCAATATAAATGTGGAATGTGGGTCTACTAATCCATCTATGATTAAATCTTTAGTATTGGAAACTCAAGCTGATATAGGTTTATCTTTCGATGGAGATGGAGATAGACTCATAGCTGTAGATGAAAAGGGCCATATAGTAGATGGAGACCATATACTTGCTATTTGTGGTACTTATCTCAATAGGAAAGGTAAGCTAAAGAATAACAAAGTAGTAGGCACAGTAATGACCAATATGGGATTAGACGAATATTTAAAGAGTAAAGGGATGGACATAGTAAAAACTGCCGTTGGAGATAGGTATGTACTTGAAGAAATGATTAATAATGATTACGTACTTGGAGGGGAACAATCAGGTCATATAATATTTTTAGAGCATAATACTACAGGAGATGGATTATTAACATCTCTACAATTGATCCAAATTATGAAAGAGGAAGGTAAGAAATTATCTGAGCTAAATAGCTTAATGACTAATTTCCCCCAAATATTAGTAAATGCAAGAGTGAAAAATGAATTGAAGAATTCCTATCTTGAAGATGAAAAGATACGAGAGGAAATCGAAAGAATAGAGAAAATGTTCCATGGTAAAGGGCGAGTGGTAATAAGGCCTTCAGGAACTGAGCCCCTTGTTAGAGTAATGATAGAAGGAAAAGACAAAGAAAAAATAGAAAAAGTAGCAGAGGAATTAGCAAAATTAATTAAGGAAAGATTAGGAAGCTAATATTTGTAAATAATATTAAAAGAGCAGGCCTTCTAAGTAGAAAGCTTGCTCTTTTCTTGATGGATGAATCGTTTTTTTAGTTTAACATGTGATTCAAATTCAATTTCGGATATCCTTCCCATTTCCTTTAACTTTTCCAATAATAATAAAAAATCAGTGCACAATTGAAGGATTTCATTATCAATTTTATCCACAGCACCACCCCATAATATTTATATTTACTAAATTAAAGATATACTCAAAAAATCCTTTATTTAATTACAAATATTACAAAATATTAACATATTTTATAATTTATTAAATTGCTTATTAAAATGAATAAAATATGGATGCATACTTACATTATTGCTACAGTATATGTTATAATAGTAAAAATAAAACTTCTATTTAAAATTACAAAAATACAATAAAATACGACAAATATTTTAGAAGGATAATTACTAGGATTGTAGAATATCTATATTATAAGAGTCCGATATTATGTACTATTTTTTTTAACATTCATTTATAAGAATTATCTGATTATATTACGCAATTAGATTCAAAGGCTATAATTTTAACCTTTTAAAGCAATTGTTATTTATTACATTTTGCTTTTAATTGTATTGTATTATACCTCTCATTGACAGAATTAAAAGATTAGTGGTATAATACAATAAATTAATAATATTCAAATAAGAGTAAAAGGGGGAGTATTTTAATGAGAAGAAAGTTAGCAGTGTTATTGGCCTTGGTACTAGTGTTATCAATTTTTCTAGCAGCCTGCGGCCAAAAAGATGAACCAGCTGACGTTGGTGAAGGAGAACCAGTAGAAACTGAAACTCCAGCTGATGATGTAAATAATCCAGCTAAGGGCAGATCAGATGCAGCAGATACATTAATTATAGGTACAAGTGAGGCAAAAGGTGAGTTTATGCCTGGCTTTTCATCATCAGTATATGATGGTTATGTAGTAGATTTAATATTTGATGGCCTTATTAGCAATGATGCAGCGGGTAATCCAGTACCTCATTTAGCTGAAAAGTGGGAAACAGATGACAATAAAACCTTTACATTTTATTTAAGAAAAGATGTTAAGTTCACAGATGGAGAACCACTTACAGCTGAAGACGTGAAGTTTACTTATTTACTTTTAAGTGACCCAAAGTATGATGGTCCACGTACTTCATATGTTTCTGATTTAGTAGGATATAAAGAGTATCATGATGGTGATGCTACAGATGTAGAAGGAATTAAGGTAATAGATGACCATACAATTGAATTTACTTTTACAGAAGGATTGGCAACAAATATTTGGAATTTTAGTATAGGAATAATGCCAAAACATATTTATGGTTTTGAAAAAGGAGATATTGAAACAGCAAAGGCTAAAATGCTTGAACCACTTGGTTCAGGACCATATAAATTAGTTAAATTTGAGCCGAAACAATATGTAGAATTTGAAAGAAATGAAGACTACTTTTTAGGTGCACCAAAAGTGCCTAAGTTAATACTTAAGTTCACTACTCCAGAGACTTATATGTCTGAGCTTGAGAAGGGAACTATAGATGTTCAGTTGGCAGCTGCAACGAATAATGAAAACAAAGAAATTATTGAAGGAACAGGATTTTTAAATATAGTTAGCTTCCCTGGAAATAGCTATTATTATATGGGGTTCAATTTAAGAGATCCAAGGCTTTCTGATAAGAACGTACGTCAAGCTTTAGTATATGGATTTAATCGTGAGCAATTCGTAAATGTTTACTATCAAGGCTATGGTGCGGTATGTAACCAACCAATTTCACAAGTATCATGGGCTTATTCAGAGGATGTTAATGCTTATGAATATAATCCAGAAAAAGCTATTGAAATTTTAGAGGCAGCTGGCTGGAAAGAAGGGCCAGACGGAGTAAGAGAAAAAGATGGTCAAAGACTAGAGTTTATCTGGGATACCTATACTGAAAGTAGATATGTTGAAACATTAATTCCTATGTTAAAAGCTGACTGGGAAAAAATAGGTGTTAAAGTTGAAGCGAATTTGATGGAATTCAATGCTCTATCTGAAAAAGTATTTGATAAACGAGAATTTGAAATGTATAATATGGGATGGTCTCTAAGCATAGATCCAGATTCCTATGAAATATTCCATAGTTCAGCAGATGTTCCTGGAGGATTTAACTGTATGGGCTTTAGGAATGAAAAGAATGATGAGCTACTTGAAGCAGGAAGAAGAGAAGTGGACCCAGAAAAACGTGCTCAAATATACCAAGAATGGGCTGCCTTGATAAATGAAGAACTTCCTTATATGTTCATTAATCAAGGTGAAAACTGGGATGTTGTAAATAAGAGGGTTAAAAACTTTAATACATCCCCATATCAAAAATTCACTTCTCCAGATATAATTCTAAGCGTTGAATTAGAATAGTATCTATATAAAATGTTAACTTGTTTAGTAACAATATAGCATAAACCCGGTTTAAGCCACCGGGTTTATGCTATATAATGGATAACTTTAAACCGTTAAAGCGATAACACTTTTAAGGAGGGGAATCATGCTAAAATATATAGTACGAAGAGTACTTCATTTAATACCTGTCGTTATAGTTATATCTATTCTCATATTTGCAATAATTAAAATGGCTCCTGGTGATCCTGTAGGTGCCAATCTTGATCCTAAAGCAACTGCAGAGCAAAGGGCAGCAGAAAGGGCTAGATTAGGTTTGGACAAACCTTTGCCTGTTCAGTATTGGAATTGGTTAAAACGTTCTGTGAAAGGCGATTTTGGAGATTCATATATTTATAAAAGACCAGTTAAAGAAGTTATACCAGTATTCATAAAAAATACTTTCATACTGAATATAGTAGTATATTTATTTGCTTTTGTTATATCTATTCCTATTGGAATCATCTGTGCAGTTAAACAATATTCTAGAACGGATAATTTTTGGACAGTCTTTTCAATTATTGGAATATCTATGCCCACTTTCTTTTTTGGATTATTATTAATTTACTTTTTTGCAGTTAAATTAAATCTATTTCCAATCAATGGAATGGTAACACCTGGCAGTAATGCAGTAGGTTGGGCTAGGATTAAAGATATACTTCACCATCTAGTACTTCCAGCGGTAGTGTTAACTATAGGTAGTTTGGCAAGTTTGGTCAGATATACTAGGACTAGCATGTTGGAAGTTATAAATCAAGACTATATACGTACAGCTCGTTCAAAGGGATTAGAAGAGAAGGTGGTTATATATAGACATGCATTTAGAAATGCTTTAATTCCTATTGTAACAATAATAGGGTTTACTATACCTTCACTTTTTTCAGGGGCTGTTATTTTGGAAAGAGTATTTATATGGCCTGGAATAGGAAATGTTATGATGGATGCAATTAATAATAGAGACTACAACTTGCTGATGGCACTTAATATGTTTTTTGCATTACTGACTTTACTTGGTAATCTATTAGCAGATATTGGCTATGCACTTGTAGACCCAAGAATTAAAACTGATTAGTCAAAGGAGGGTAAACATGACTGATAAAAGTAAAATAATTGAAGATGAAAAACTGAGTCAAATAGATGATAATAGCCAGAAAGAGCAGGAGATATTAACTCCCTGGAAATTAGTGAGGAGAAAATTTAGAAAAAATAAAGTTGCCATGGCTGGTCTTATAATACTAGTTTTAATGGTGTTAGCAGTAGCATTTGCACCTTATTTAACACCACATGATCCTTATGAAATGGATTTTACTAAAATCAACCAAAAACCATCTAAAGAGCATATATTAGGCACAGATGAGTTAGGTAGAGACTATTTGGCAAGAATTTTATACGGTGGAAGAGTTTCCATGAAAGTGGGACTTTTTGCTGTTATAATTCAAGTAATAGTAGGTTCTTTAGTGGGAGGATTAGCAGGATATTATGGAGGCTGGATAGACAACTTGCTTATGAGGTTAGTTGAAATAGTCATGTCCTTTCCTTTCATGCCTTTGGCAATTACCATATCTGCTGTAGTAGGAGTTCGTGTTAAGCCAGAACATAAAATGTATATAGTTATGATGATTATAGGATTGTTAAGTTGGCCTGGTCTTGCTAGGATGGTTAGAGGACAAATACTTTCCTTAAGAGAGCAAGAATTTATCCTTGCTGCCAAAGCTTTAGGTATAAGAGACAGAAAAATTATTTGGAGGCATCTAATACCAAATACTGTCGGATATATTATAGTTAGTGCCACATTAGGAATGGCGGGAGCAATACTTAGTGAGGCTGGACTATCTTTCCTTGGTCTTGGGGTGACACCACCAGTGCCTACTTGGGGTAACTTAGTTCAAAACGCACGGGATATATATGTGCTAAAGAATAGAGTATGGCTATGGTTACCGCCTGGATTGTGTATATTTATGGCAGTTATGAGTATAAATTTGCTTGGTGATGGGCTACGTGATGCTATAGATCCCAAGTCTAAATAAGGATAGGAGGGTAGAATATGTCTAAATTATTAGAAGTTACGGATTTAAAAACTTACTTTTATACAGATGATGGAGTGGTAAAAGCTGTAGATGGAGTTAGCTTTTCAGTAGATTCTGGAAAAACCATAGGGATAGTAGGAGAATCAGGGTGCGGTAAAAGTGTAACTGCCATGTCTATACTTCGTTTAATACCAGATCCGCCAGGAAAGATAGTAAACGGAGAGATTATATTTGAAGGAGAGGACCTTACTAAGGTATCGGATAAGCGAATTCGTGAAATAAGAGGGAATAATATTTCTGTGATATTTCAGGAGCCAATGACATCTTTAAATCCGGTATTTACTGTAGGTTACCAAATCGGAGAAGTATTAATGCTTCATCAGAAATTAAGTGAGGAAGAAGCTAGGGAAAGGGCAATTGAGATGATTAGACTGGTAGGTATTCCTAATCCAGAAAGGATTGTTGATGAATATCCTCACCAGCTATCTGGTGGAATGAGACAAAGGATAATGATAGCTATGGCTTTAGCTTGCCAACCTAGACTTTTAATTGCTGACGAACCTACTACAGCTTTGGACGTAACAATACAAGCTCAAATATTAGAAATCATGAATGATTTAAAAAATAAATTGAATACATCCATTATGCTAATAACTCATGATTTAGGAGTTGTTGCAGAGATGGCAGATCATGTTATTGTAATGTACTCTGGGAAAGTAGTTGAAGATGCACCTATCATAGAATTGTTTAAAAATCCAAGACATCCTTATACTATTGGACTTATGGGCTCTATTCCTTCTTTGGTTAAGGAAGGGCAAAGGTTAGAGACCATCCCAGGAATGGTACCAAATCCATTATATCTACCAAAAGGATGCTATTTCCATCCTAGATGTAAGTATGCCGTAGAAGAATGTAAACATGCCCAACCTGAATTAAGAGAAATAGCACCTGGACATAAGGTTGCCTGTATAAGAGCTGAGGAGGTGACTAGACAATGAGCGAAGTTTTATTAGAAGTGAAAAATTTAAAAAAATATTTTCCAGTGACAAAAGGAGTTTTGAAGAGGAAAGTAGGGGAAGTTAAGGCTGTGGATAATGTTTCCCTATTCATTAAAGAAGGCGAGACATTGGGCATAGTAGGAGAATCAGGATGTGGGAAATCTACCTTAGGAAGAACTTTGTTAAGGTTGTATGAAGCTACAGAAGGAGAGGTAACTTTTAAGGGCATAGATGTATTAAAAGCTTCGAAGGATCAGATGAAAGAATTAAGAAGAAAAATGCAGATAGTATTTCAGGACCCTTATAGCTCATTAAATCCTAGGATGACCGTATCTCAAATAATAGGGGAAGCTCTAGTTGAACATGGGCTATATAGAAGGGGAAAAGAATTAGAAGACTATGTGGTTGAAATTATGAATAAATGTGGTTTGGCCAGATATCATATGAATCGATATCCCCATGAGTTCTCTGGAGGACAGAGGCAGCGGATTGGTGTTGCTAGAGCTTTGGCATTAAATCCATCTTTTATAGTGGCAGATGAACCTGTCTCAGCTCTTGATGTTTCTATCCAATCTCAAGTTATCAATTTATTTACAGATTTACAAAGGGAGCTAAACATTTCATATATGTTTATTTCCCATGATTTAGGAGTTGTTAGATATATTTCCCATAGAGTTGGAGTTATGTATTTAGGTTCATTGGTTGAATTGGCAGAAAAGAATGCCCTCTTTGATAGTCCAAAACATCCATATACTCAAGCTCTTTTATCAGCTATCCCAGTGCCAGATCCAACTATGAAGAGGGATAGGATTATACTTGAGGGAGATATACCAAGTCCAGCAAATCCACCGTCTGGCTGTAAATTCCATACCCGATGTATGTACGCTAAAGATATTTGTAAAGAAGTAGTTCCGGAATTTAGGGATTTAGGAGGAGAACATTTTGTCGCGTGTCACTTTGCCGAGTAGAAAGCCAATTAGAGAATACGAGAGAGATGTAAAGATAGAAGTGGATAAAAAAAACGATGAAGAACCCTTTGAATTTACGAGAAAGGATATCCTAGCTATGATAATAGCAGGATATCAGGTGATAATGCCTTTGGTTTTAATAGGGGTACTTGTAATGAGCGTATTTGTTTATGTTTTTTTAAATTTCTATCTAAAATAGATGGAATATCTAATGTTATGAAAATATATTAAAGTATTTAATTTTACTATAAATTAACATAGCCTGGGCTCTATTATAAATGAGGGCTTCAGGCTTTAATTTATGTGCATTTGGGGACTTTAATGACGAGATAATATTATTTATAAAAAAATATAAAAAATCTTTAAATCTTATTGACATAAATTAAATACATGCTATAATGATAAGGTAAGAATTTTTCATAAGCGGGAGTGGCGGAACTGGCAGACGCGCTAGACTTAGGATCTAGTGTCTTTGACGTGGGGGTTCAAGTCCTCTCTCCCGCACCAGACATAACCAGTGGTCATGCCATTGGTTTTTTTAATATTGCACTAATTTATGATATAATACATATGAATGGGATAATAATATTTTAATTGGTATAATTTTATGGTATAATAGGTTAGCTTTAAATGTTAATAAATATTAAGTTTAGGGAGGACAATGTAATGAATTCTGTTCTAGAAAAAAAGGAAAATAATAAAGCTTTTTTTAATATTGAAATTGACCAAAATGAATTTGAAAAAGCTATACAAAAGGCATATTTGAAAAACAGAAATAGATTTAACATCCCCGGGTTTCGAAGAGGTAAGGCACCAAGAAAGATAATCGAATTGAATTATGGTGAGGGTGTATTTTATGAAGAAGCATTAAATATACTTTTACCAGAAGTTTATGATAAAGCCGTAGAAGATTTGGAATTAGAGCCAGTAGATACTCCAGAAGTGGATATTGAGCAGTTGGAGAAAGGAAAACCAGTTATAGTAAAGGTAGAGGTAACTATTAAACCAGAGGTAAAACTGGGAGAATATAAAAGTATAGAAGTTGAAAAAGTAGAGTATAATGTTACAGATGAAGATGTAGAGAAGGAATTAAAAGCAATTCAAGAAATGAATGGTAGGATTATAGATGCTGGGGACAGAGAAACTAAAGAAAGGGACATACTTACTATAGATTTTGAAGGTTATATAGATGGAGAAAAATTTGAAGGTGGAACAGCTGAGAAGCAAGTCCTTGAAATAGGTTCCAATAGATTTATCCCAGGCTTTGAAGAACAGCTTATTGGTAGAAAAAAAGGAGATGAGGTAGAAGTCAAAGTAACCTTCCCTGAAGATTATTTTGAAGAGAGCTTACAAGGAAAGGAAGCTTTATTCAAAGTGGTTATTCATGAAGTGAAAGAAAAGGAATTACCAGCATTAGATGATGAGTTTGCCAAAGATGTAAGTGAATTTGAAACATTAGAGGAATTTAAGAATAGTATAAGAGAAAGATTGGAAAAGGAAGCTGAGGAAAAAGAAAAGAGAGAACTTGAAAATAAAATAATTGAAAAAGTCGTTGATTCTGCTGAAGTAGATATACCAGAGGTTATGATAAGTCGTCAAATTGAAAGAGAGATAAGTGAATTCGACTATAGGTTGAGACTACAAGGTTTAGATATAAATCGATATCTTGAATTAACTAATACTGGCATAGATGCCTTAAAAGAAGAAATGACCCCTGTAGCGAAAAGAAGGATTAAAACCGATCTAGTTTTAGAAGCTATAGCAAAGAAAGAAAGTTTAGAAGTTACTGAGGAAGATCTAGATGAGGAACTGGAAAAGATGGCAAAAGAATACAATCAAGAAGATGCCCAAAAATTCAAGGAAAATATGAAAAAAGGGGATTTAGAATTCCTGAAGACGGGTATAATGAGGGATAAGACCATAGAATTATTAGTTAACAATGCTAAGGTAAATTAGATTTAGGAGGGGTATGTATGGCATTAGTTCCTATAGTCGTTGAGCAAACTAATAGAGGCGAAAGGTCCTATGATATATATTCTAGACTATTAAAGGAAAGAATAATATTCTTAGGGGGAGAAATAAACAACGTTACTGCCGATTTGGTAGTAGCACAACTATTATTTTTAGAAGCTGAAGATCCAGATAAGGATATACAACTTTATATAAATAGTCCTGGAGGTTCAATAACAGCTGGATTTGCAATATACGATACTATGCAGTATATAAAGCCAGATGTGTCTACAATTTGCATTGGTATGGCAGCTAGTATGGGTGCCTTTCTATTAGCATCTGGTGCAAAAGGAAAGAGATTTGCACTTCCAAATGCTGAAATTATGATACATCAACCATTAGGAGGAACTTCAGGTCAAGCGGAAGACATTAGAATTCATGCAGAAAGGATTATCCGTACTAGAGAAAAATTAAATCAAATATTAAGTGATAGAACTGGGCAGCCTTTAGAAAAAATTGCTAGGGATTCAGATAGAGATTTCTTTATGACTGCCTCAGAAGCAAAAGAATATGGTATAATAGATGAGGTAATATCAAGAAAAAAATATTAAGTGAGGTGTCATGATGGCCAAATATGATGATAAACAGCTACGCTGCTCTTTCTGTGGTAAACCTCAAGATCAGGTTCGTAGACTTATTGCTGGGCCAAATGTATTTATTTGTGATGAGTGTATAGAATTGTGTCAAGAGATTATAGATGAAGAATTTATTGAAAGTTTCGATTATCAAGTAAGGGAACTTCCTAAGCCCAAGAAGATAAAAGAGACTTTAGATGAATATGTAATAAAGCAGGAAAGAGCAAAGAAAGCGTTGGCTGTTGCTGTATATAATCATTATAAAAGGATAAATAGAAAACCATCCAAAAATAATGATGTAGAATTACAAAAATCCAATATCGTTATGATTGGACCAACGGGTTCTGGAAAAACTTTACTAGCTCAAACTTTGGCTAAAATACTAAACGTACCTTTTGCAATTGCAGATGCAACTTCTTTAACAGAAGCTGGATACGTTGGTGAAGATGTGGAAAATATTATTCTAAAGCTTATTCAAGCTGCAGATTATGATATAGAAAGAGCTGAAAAGGGCATAGTATATATAGATGAAATAGACAAAATTGCTAGAAAAACTGAGAATCCTTCTATTACAAGAGATGTAAGTGGAGAAGGAGTACAACAAGCTTTATTAAAAATTCTTGAGGGCACTGTTGCCAATGTACCTCCTCAAGGTGGAAGGAAGCATCCTCATCAAGAATTCATTCAAGTAGATACAACTAATATCTTGTTCATAGTTGGTGGAGCCTTTGATGGAATAGACAAGATAATTAAAAACAGGATAGATACTAAATCAATGGGATTTGGTGCTACAATTAAGGGTAAAAAAGATTATAATATTGGAGATTTACTAAAGGAGATACAGCCTGAAGATTTACTAAAATATGGGCTAATACCTGAATTTGTAGGACGATTGCCCATAATAGTTACTCTTGAGGAATTGGATGAAGACGCCCTTGTAAAAATATTGACAGAACCTAAGAATGCACTAGTTAAACAATATAAAGAATTATTCAGCATGGATGGAGTAGACTTAGACTTTGAAGAAGAAGCGTTAAAGGCCATCGCCAAGAAGGCCATTGAACGAAAAACTGGTGCAAGAGGGCTTCGTAGTATAATTGAGGAAATCCTATTGGATATAATGTATGAGATTCCTTCCAGAGAAGAGATAGAAAAATGCCTTATTACTAAAGAAACCATTGAATTTAATGGTGAACCAACTTTGGTATTATCAGAAAGAAAAGCAAAGAATAGGGCTAGGAAAAAAGATAACAAGGAATCAGTATCATAAAAAGGCTCACTAGACCGTGAGCCTTTTTTCTCACTTGTTTCAATTTAAAAAGTAGTTTCTATTATCTATAGATAAGGAGTGAGGTTATGTACAAAAACCCTTATGTTGTGCAGAAAAAAACAATACCCCTTATTCCTTTGAGAGGTATGTCGGTATTTCCTCACATGGTAATCCACTTTGATGTAGGTAGAGAAAAATCTATTAACGCTTTGGAAAAGGCTATGATAGATGATTCATTGATTTTTTTATGTGCTCAAAAGGACGCTAAGATAGAAGAACCATCACCAGAAGATTTTTATCATATAGGGACTGTTGCTAAAATAAAACAGATGTTAAAACTGCCCGGCGGTAGTATAAGAGTATTAGTTGAGGGAATAAACAGAGGGAAAATAGTAGAAATAGTTAAAGAAGATGAATATTATGAAGTTTTAGTGGAGGAATATTCCTATGATCCAGAAGAAATAACAGTAGACAAAGAAATGGAAGCAGCTATGCGTTTAGTAGTTAACAACTTTGAGGAATATTTAACTTTAAGTCGCAGAATATCCCCTGATATATTGCTAACTATTACTGATATTGAGGATCCCGGAAGGTTAGCTGATGTAATAGCTTCTTATATGAATTTAAAAATCGAAAATCATCAAAAGATATTAGAGATTTTTGACTTTTATAAGCGATTAGAAGTACTTTACGCCATATTACAAGAAGAAATAGAATTATTAAGGATAGAAGAAAAGATCAATCAAAGGGTTAAAAAGCAGATTAGTAAGGTTCAAAAAGAGTATTATTTAAAAGAGCAATTAAGGGCCATACAAAAAGAACTGGGAGAAGAAAATGAGTTAGATGAGGAAATAGAAGAGTATAAGAATAAGATTGCAAAGATTAAAATGCCTAAAGAAGTAAAGGAAAAGGCGTTAAAGGAAGTAGAAAGATTGGATAAAATGTCTACTCATTCTGCGGAAACAGCCGTTATTAGGACCTATCTAGATTGGATAGTAGAACTACCATGGGATAAGGAGACGAAAGATATAGTAGATATTAAGAGGGCAAGGGAGATTTTAAGCAGGGATCATTATGGTCTAAAAGATGTGAAAGAAAGGATATTGGAGTTTATTTCCATAAGAAAGCTTACAAGCAATATGAAAGGGCCAATCCTTTGCTTAGTAGGGCCTCCTGGAGTTGGGAAGACCTCTATTGCCAAATCAATTGCTGAATCTTTAGGTAGAAAGTTCGTACGTATGTCCTTAGGAGGAGTAAGGGACGAAGCAGAAATGAGAGGACATAGGAGAACCTATGTGGGAGCCATACCAGGAAGAATTATTTCACTAATTAGAAAAGCTGGCACTAAGAATCCTGTTTTTCTATTCGATGAAATCGATAAGTTAAGTACTGGATATAGAGGAGATCCAGCCAGTGCTTTATTAGAAATATTAGACCCGGAACAAAATAGTAGCTTTACAGACCATTATTTAGAGCTACCCTTCGACCTATCTAGGGTGCTATTCGTCACCACAGCTAATACGGTAAATTCCATACCCGCTCCATTATTGGATAGGATGGAAGTTATAAGGATAAGCGGCTATACTGATGAGGAAAAGTTTAAGATTGCTACTAATCATCTATTGCCTAAACAATTGAAGGAACATGGACTAAAAGAGGAAAATTTAGTTATATCGGATAGGGCATTGAAAAAAATAATCAACAACTATACTAGAGAAGCAGGAGTAAGAAATTTAGAAAGGAATATTGCTAATATATGCAGAAAGGCAGCAAAAAAAATTGTTGAAACCAATGTTGATAAGGTAAAGGTTAATACTGGTAATCTTCATAAATTCTTAGGAGTGGAAAAGTATAGGGATGGTCTAGGAAGTGTAGAAAATCAAGTGGGAGTAGCAACTGGATTAGCTTGGACTGCTTTTGGTGGAGATACCCTTTCTATAGAGGTAAATTCAATGAAGGGTACTGGAAAATTGCAGTTGACAGGCCAATTAGGAGATGTAATGAAGGAATCAGCTATGGCAGGTATAAGCTATATTAGAGCTAATTCAGACAAACTGGGGATAGATAGCAATTTCTATAAGGAAATGGACATCCACGTTCATGTACCTGAGGGAGCAATCCCAAAAGATGGGCCATCTGCAGGAATAACTATGGCTACAGCAGCAATTTCCGCTTTAACCAACAGACCTGTAGACGGTAGTATTGCAATGACTGGAGAAATAACCCTGCGTGGCAGAGTATTGCCAGTTGGAGGCATAAAAGAAAAAGTTTTAGCAGCCTATAGGGTCGGAATAAAGAAGGTCTTAATTCCCCATGAGAATAGTAAGGATTTAGAAGAAGTTCCAGAGAACATACGGAAAAAACTAGAATTCGTACTAATAAAGAACATGGACCAAGTTTTAGAGCATGCGTTGCTTAAAGAGGGGCTCAAAAAGGAAGAGGACAATGAAAGTGATTAAAGCTGAATTAGAGAAAATAGCTGTAAATGTAAAACAGTATCCGGATGATAGATTACCGGAAATTGCTCTTGTTGGGCGATCTAATGTAGGAAAATCTTCCTTTATTAACTCCCTATTAAACAGAAAAAATCTAGCAAAAACTAGTAGCAAACCTGGGAAGACTAGAACTATAAATTTTTACAATATAGATGGGAGATTAAGACTTGTGGACTTGCCCGGTTATGGGTTTGCTCAAGTGTCTAAAAAGGAAAAGGAGAGATGGGGCTATATAATAGAGGAATATTTAAATACTAGAAGAAATTTAGTCGAAGTAATCCAGTTGGTAGACATAAGGCACGAACCAACAGAACAGGATTTAATGATGTATAATTGGATTAGAACATTTGGATTTGCAGGGATAGTTATAGCTACAAAGGCGGACAAAATATCGAAGGGAAAATACCAGAAAAATATTAAGATTATTAAAGACAAATTGCAGATAGAGGATTTAAACCTTATATTACCCTATTCCTCATCAAATTATATTAATAGGGATAAGATATGGAGCTTAATACAGAATATCCTCATTAAGAAAGAAGAGCAGCTATCTAAAAGATAGCTGCTCTAGAGTATTATTCTTCTTTAACGAACATATCTTTTGTAGCCCCACATACTGGACAAACCCAATCATCTGGTAATTCTTCAAAAGATGTACCAGGTTCTATTCCATTATCCGGATCACCTTCTTCTGGATCATAAACATATCCACAGGGTTCACAAACATATCTGTCCATATATACTCTCCTTTCATATGTAATCACTGGGATAATACCCAAAAATATAGATTTTAAACTGAAATTTGTTAAATATTGTGATAGAATAATAAAAGGGTATAAGATTAAATGGATGATTTGTGGGTAAACTATAAATAATACTAAATAAGGATTATTGAGTAGATGGGCGTGATTGAGGTGTCTTTCATATTTGAGGGTTCTGTACGCAGCGATTTAGACGATATAAAAGCATTTATTAAAAAGGTACTAAGTAGAATAGAAAAGATTATCCAAGATCAGGATATAATGTTTGATATAAAATTAATATTAAATGAACTCATTATAAATAGTGTAGTTCATGGGAATCGATGTAATTGTAATAAGAGTGTGAACTTATTCCTTGAAATAGCAGGTAATACCATAAGAATAGAAGTTGCTGATGAGGGAGAGGGTATAGATTTTGATATATCTAGCTATGATCCGACGGAATTAAAATGCTGTGGGAGGGGCTTGATAATTGTTGATGGGTTATCTGATGAGTTATATATTGACAATAATAGAATTGTAGCTGTAAAATATATGGGATAATATATATTATGAATATGGCAGGGTACCCCCTGCCATCATAATTTAAAGATAATATTAAAGAATTTGCTAGTCCATATATAGTATATGGAAGATTGTTGACGATATATAAAAATTAATTATAAGTTTAAAGTAGGAAGGGATATTCTTGATGGAAATTATAAGGGATGACTTAAGAAATATAGCAATTATTGCTCATGTTGATCACGGGAAAACAACATTAGTAGATAGTATGTTAAAGCAAAGCGGGATTTTTAGAAAAAACCAGATAATTGCAGAAAGAATTATGGATTCACATGATATTGAAAGGGAACGAGGTATTACCATTTTAGCAAAAAATACAGCTATCTATTATGGAAATGTTAAGATAAATATTGTAGATACTCCAGGCCATGCAGATTTTGGTGGAGAAGTGGAACGGGTTCTTAAAATGGTAGATGGAGTATTATTATTGGTAGACGCTTTTGAAGGGCCTATGCCCCAAACCAAATTTGTATTAAAGAAGGCTTTGGAGTTAAACTTGCCAACTATAGTGTGCATAAACAAGATAGATAGGCCTGAAGCAAGACCAGAAGAAGTTTTAGATGAGGTTTTAGATTTATTCATCGAATTAGGTGGAGATGAAAAATACTTGGAATCTCCTTTCGTATTTACTTCCTCAAAGGAGGGAACGGCAACATTAGATTTGAACGTGAAAAAAGATAACTTAGAGGATTTATTCCAGACGATAATTAAATATATTCCAGCTCCAAATGTCAATATAGATGAACCATTGCAATTATTAATTTCCACTATAGATTATAATGATTATGTAGGAAGAATTGGAATTGGTAAAATAGAAAGAGGAAAAATAAAAACGAATCAAGAAGCTATAATTGTTAATGAAAACAAAAAAGACGAAATAAAAAGGGTAAAGATAACTAATATCTATGAATTTGAAGGATTAAACAGAAAAGAAGTAAAAGAATCAAAAGCAGGGAGTATAATTGCAGTTACAGGCGTAGAGGGAATTCATATAGGAGATACCATTTGTGATGTAGATGCTCCGGAGCCTCTTCCCTTTGTAAAGATTTCTGAACCTACCATTGCCATGACTTTTTCGGTCAACGACAGCCCTTTTGCGGGAAAAGAAGGAAAATATATGACCTCAAGACAATTAAGAAACAGGTTATTTAAGGAGATGCAAACGGATGTTAGCTTGAAGGTAGAAGAAACAAGTTCTACTGATGCTTTTAAAGTATCTGGGAGGGGAGAATTACATTTATCTGTTCTCATAGAAAACATGAGGCGGGAAGGTTATGAGTTTCAAGTCTCAAAACCAGAGGTTTTATATAAATACGAAAATGGGAAGAGATTAGAACCAATGGAAATGGTAACAGTTGATGTAGCGGAATCATATATTGGAATAGTAATAGAAAAATTGGGTATGAGAAAAGGTGAATTAATCAGCATGTCGGAAAGCAACGGAGGATATCATAGGCTAATATTTTCTGTTCCTGCTAGAGGTTTAATCGGTTATAGAGGCGAGTTTATGACGGATACTAAGGGCAATGGCATTCTAAATTCTGTATTCGATGGTTATGGGGCCTACAAGGGGGACATTGTTACGAGGAAGGAAGGTTCCTTGATTGCTTATGAGACAGGAGAAGCAACAGCCTATGGATTATATTCAGCTCAAGACAGGGGGGAACTTTTTATCACTCCAGGAACTAAAGTCTATAAAGGGATGGTAATAGGTTCAAATCCTAAAGGAATGGATATTGAGATAAATGTTTGTAAGAAAAAACATCAAACCAATATAAGAGCTGCAGGTTCTGACGAAGCTTTAAGGTTAGCTCCACCAAGGCAATTATCCTTAGAAGAAGCCTTAGAGTTTATAGAAGATGATGAACTTATAGAGGTAACTCCAACTAGCTTTAGGATAAGAAAGAAGATTTTGGATTCGAATAAAAGACATAAATCGAAGAAATAATCTTTAGATTAGATTATTTTACATTTCATAATGGGTGATTCTATGGAGTATATAATAGATGGCTATACTTGGCTATTCACGAATATATTATGGATAAATATTTTATTTGCTATATTGTTGGTATTTTTTGAAAGGAGAAATCCTACTACCACTTGGTTATGGCTTATGGTATTGACTTTTCTTCCAGGTATAGGTTTTCTATTATATTTATTCATCGGGCAGGACATGAGTAAAAAAAAGATGTTTAAAATAAAGGAAAAAGAGGATAAGGGAATTAGAGAGAGGGTATTACGACAAGGTCAAAAGATGGTGGAAGATGAATATAAGTTTTCTAATCCTAGGTTTTTAGAGTATGATGATATAATAAAGATGCATATCTTAACTAGTGAATCTTTTTTTTCTGAGGACAATTATATTGAATTTTATTTCTCGGGTCAGGAAAAATTTGAGGCTTTATTAGAGAGTATTGAAAATGCCAAGAAATATATATATTTGGAATACTATATTATGAAGAGTGATGGCATAGGTACTAAGCTTATAGATAAATTAACCCAAAAAGCGAAAGAAGGAGTAGAAGTTAAGGTATTATATGATGGAATGGGAGGAAGAAAGTTAAGGAAGGATTGCTTTGATGCACTGAAGAAAGCTGGCGGAGAAGTAGCAGTTTTTTTCCCTCCATTTGCCCCCTATGTTACTCCCAGAATAAATTATAGAAACCATAGGAAGATTTGCATAATTGATGGTAAAGAAGCCTTTATTGGTGGATTTAATATAGGGGATGAATATTTAAGCCTTTCCAAAAAATTTGGATATTGGAGAGATACCCATATAAAGATAATAGGGACTGCAGTTGAGGACCTTCAGTGGAGGTTCTTTAAAGATTGGGTTTTTGCAGCCAAGAAGTATAATATTCAATGGAACATGGAACTATCTGAAAGACCAAAGAAGGGGAAGGCGGGAATTCAGATAGTAAGTAGTGGACCAGACTCAAAATGGGCTAGTGTAAAAGATGGATATTTTAAGATGATTGCCAATGCTAGGGAAAGGATTTATATTCAAACTCCATATTTTATACCAGATGATAGTATATTTGAAGCTTTAAGAGTAGCTGGCCTTTCTGGTATAGATGTAAAGGTCATGATTCCTTGCAAACCAGACCACCCCTTTGTTTATTGGGCAGGACTTTCCTATATAGGAGAGCTATTAGAAGCTGGGGTGAGATTTTATACCTACCAAAATGGATTCCTTCACTGTAAAACCTTTATAATGGATGATTTTGTTACTTCCATAGGTACAGCTAATTTAGATATTAGGAGCTTTAAGCTTAATTTTGAGGTAAATGCTTTTATATACGATGAGGATGCGAATAGGAAAATGGTAGAACAGTTTAATAAGGATCTAGAACATTGTAGGGAAATAACTAAAGAAGAATATGCTCAGAGGTCTAATATTGTGAAAATAAAGGAATCCATCTCCAGATTACTTTCTCCTATCTTATAACAGTGGGATAAAAAATTGCCTCAGGGGAACACTATTTTCTGAGGTGATAATCTTGAACAGGAAAATATATTTAGCTATTATTATAATAATTCCCTTTTTTCTAATGGCTTGCATGAATAAGAACGACAAATCTTCAAAAATAGAACAAAAGGAAAAGGCTCCAAAAACTTTGACTGAAGTATCCGATGGCATAGATGAATTATTAGACTCATTAGATTCTATAATGGAGATTGTTGACTTAACAGAATCAGAATTTCAAACTCAGCAATCTAATAAAGGGGAAAAGATGGAGGATGAATCTAATAATAAATCGGGGAATAATTCTGAAGAAGGAAAGAATCAAAGGGAAGGTCAAGAGAATAAAGGCAATCATCAAAGCAAGAAAGAAAAGGGGACTATGACTAAAGATGAAGCTCTGTTTTTAAAATGGATGGAAGTGGATAAGAAATTAGAGGAAATTCATGAAAGCTGGAATAATTATGAAGTAGAAAGTATTAAAAAAGGTGTTAATACTGAAAAGGCTAATGAATTTAAGAAGAATTTAAATGCTTTTTCTATAGCTGTTGAAAATAGGACTATGGAGGATATTGTCAATATAGGAAGCAAAACTATCAATTTTCTTGCTGTGTATTTTGATCTATATAAAGATGAAATAAGAGGAGATTTATCTAGGATAAAGTATTCTGTATATCAGTCTTTCATAGAAGGACAGAGAGGGAATAAGGATTTGGCAAAAGAATTATTAACTAATGCTGAAGATCATATTTCTCGCATTAGGCAAAAAATAGAAAAAGAAGAAGACAAGATAAAGGATTTAGATAAATTGTCATTATCAATAACAGATATGAGATTGGCGTTAGAAGACAATAATGAAAAACTGTTAAAGATAAAAAGGGATATAGCTCTAAATAATATAAAATCATTAGAAGAATAGATAAATTAAGGGGGAACACTCTATGAAACCTGAAGCCATAAGAGAATATTTAATGGTAAATGGTAGGTTAGAGCCTACTTCAAACACTGAAATATTTGAAAAAATAGAAAAACCGCCTATATATGAGGTGATAAGGGTAATAGATGGGGTGCCACTATTTTTAGAAGACCATTTAGATAGGATGAGAGAATCAGCCAGGATAATTGATTATCCCATCAAAAGAAAGGACGTTCAGATAGAAGAGGATATTAAGGACTTGATAATAAAAAATGGCGTTAAAAACTTAAACGTTAAATTATTGTGTACAGATATTGAAAACATGGGACAAGTAGTTCTAGCTTATTTTATAAAAAGCTTCTATCCACCAGAAGAATATTATGAAGAAGGTATACATACTATATTGTTCAATTATGAAAGAGAGAATCCCAATGCTAAGATACAGATGTTGTCTTTTAGGGAAGAGGTAGCAAGAAAATTGGAAGAAAACAATGCTTTTGAAGCTTTATTGGTAAATAAGGATGGATATATTCCAGAAGGTAGCAGATCAAATATATTCTTTGTAAAGGGAGAAAATATATATACTGCTCCAAAAGGAGATGTACTGTTGGGGATTACAAGAAAATATATTTTTCAAGTATGTGAAGAGCTCAATATAGAAATAGTTGAAGAAAATATACATAAAGATGACTTAATAAGGTTAGATGGGGCATTTATGTCGGGAACTTCAGTAAATGTATTGCCAATATCAAGTATTGATAATATAAGGTTAGACTCAGTAAGTAATAAAATAATAAAAGAAATTAGCAAAGCCTATATTAATAAGATGAGGGAGTATATAGAAAGTAGAACCTTGTAGCTTAAAAGTTACAAGGTTTTATATTTTTTTATTGACATTCACGCAATATTAGTGTACTATAAAATTAATACACTATTACAAAGAGATAGTGGAGGTGAAGAGATGGAATTCAATGAAAATCTTCCAATATATATCCAAATTATGAATCTAATAAAGAGTAGGATGGTATCAGGAGAATTAAGCGGAGGTGATAAATTGCCATCAGTAAGGGAATTTTCTAAAGAGTTAAGGGTAAATCCAAATACCATACAAAGAGCCTATCAGGAATTAGAGAGAGAAGAGCTAGTTTTTACCCAAAGGGGAATGGGAACATTTGTCACGGAGGATATACAGACTATAAATAAGTTAAAGAGGGATATGGCTACTAATATAGTTCAAGATTTTTTAATAACAATGAAGGAACTAGGATTTAGTACCAATGAAATAATAGAAATAGTATCAGAATGGGTTGAAAAGGAGGAGAGGGAATGAAAAATATAGTTGAAATCAATGGCCTCACTAAGAATTATTTCAATAAAAAAGCTCTCAACAATATAAACTTGAATATTCAAAAAGGAAAAGTAGTGGGGATCTTAGGTCCTAATGGTAGCGGAAAGACCACTTTAATTAAGATATTAACTGGGCTTTTGAGAGAAACTAAAGGGGAAATTCTTATAGATGGACATAAGGTAGGAGTATATACTAAATCAATAGTTTCTTATTTATCAGATAAAAACTTCTTATATAATTGGATGGCTATAAGGGATGCTTTTGGATTTTTTAAGGATTTCTACGAGGATTTTGATGATGAGAAATTTAAAGAATTATTAGATTTTATGAAACTGGGAATGGATATGAAGATAACCACCCTTTCTAAGGGGATGCATGAAAAATTAAATTTAAGTTTGGTACTATCTAGAAATGCCAAACTATATATATTAGATGAACCAATAGCAGGAGTTGATCCAGTAGCTAGAGATCAAATATTAGATGCTATAATAAATAATTATAATAGAAGTAGTTCCATGTTAATAACCACCCATTTAGTAAGAGATATGGAAAGTATATTTGATGATGTAGTGTTTTTAAGAGAAGGAGAAATAGCCTTAATGGGCAGTGCAGAAGCCTTAAGGGAAGAAAAAGGGAAGTGTATAGATGATATTTACAAGGAGATATTTGGAGTATAGGAGGGAGATAAGATGGGTAAATTGATGAAATATGAAATAAAAGGGTCCTATAAATTTATATTGGGAGTGTTAGCTTTAGTATTAATACTTACAACAGGAATATATGCCTATATAGTCAATAATAAAGGAGGTTCTCCAGCAGGAGCGTTGTTTGTAGGCTTATCGGTTCTAATTATATTTGGGTCCCTATTAACTACTTTTTTATATATAGTAAGCTCTTTTAGAAAGGAATTATATGAAGACAGGGGATATCTAACCTTTACTTTACCTCTTACTGGAAATCAAGTATTAGGTGCTAAGCTAATTGTAGCCTTAATGTGGTTTACTATACTAGCCATTGTAATAGTAGTTTATCATTTGATTATGTTGTCCATCTTTGCTCCAACTGAATTCAGTATATCTCAAATGTTTTCAAGGGCAACGAGTGCGGCCCTCCCCTATAAAGAGATTATTACTACTATTATCCTTGGCTTTATCAATGGGACACTAACTTTAATACTAATTTACTTTTCCATGGCTCTTAGCAGGGTGACCTTCAGAAATAAAAAAATTGGTGGATTTTGGTTTGTAGTATTCTTAGTGTTAAATGGAATAATAACTTATAGCCAAATAAAAATCGCTCAATTAATTCCCTATTATTTAGATATATCTACATTTACTATTGGGTCAATGGATATATTAAGCCATGGATTTCATGTAGATGTGGATCGATATGGCATTATGATGGCTGGAGATTTTGGCAATATATTGTTTAATATACCAAGTTTTATTTACAGCATAATAATAGGAATTGTAATGTTCCTAGGTACTGGATATCTCATAGAAAACAAAATCGATATTTAATAGGCAAAGGGATTGGGAATTTATCTATAAAATGGATGAATAGTTAGTGAGAATATAAACAAAATGGTTGTATAAAGTTAGTAATTTAACTAAAAACAGCGTGGTGAAAATTACCATGCTGTTTTTTTATAAAGACACTGTATATCTACTTATATGTTATTGATACCGTTTTTTTATAGCATTTGTACTATGATTAAAATTCCTAATTAAGTGTAACTTTATAGGAAAAACAGATAATATAGCGAAACTAATAAAAATACTATTGGCACTATAAAATATACTATTTTAAACTTTCTATTGGAGTAGCATTTTTTCAATAGAAGAATTACAGATACCATAATAAGGGAAATGTCCGTAATGATATTAAAAGTTCCTTTAGGAGTTGCTATTATTCCCCTATTCAGATATCTAAATTAAATTACTTAATAATATATTATAAGTTATAAAAAAGCTTGTAAATGATAATTGGCAATATTTCACGGATAAATGATAATTTATAGAAGGATAGTAAAGTTAAAGGTATTTTTTAGTCAAATCCCCTTCTTCTTTGGATATAATAATGTAAACAGAAATACTATTTAAATAAAAGTTGTTATGGAATGGGGGATTGGAATGAATAAAAAACTTGCTTTATCTATAGGAATCTTTTTTATTTTATTGATATTATTCATCGCAGTCATATTTATTAGTGAATATAGAAATATGAATAAATTAAAGATGGAATATATTAGTATATTGGAAATGGCTTATGATTATAGGAAATCCAGGTTGAAAATATGGGCAATAAATTTGATCTTAAAGTTTTTATTTCCTCTTTTATTTTTAACAACGGGATTATCCAAAAGAATAGGAGTTTTTGCTGAAGGAAATGGAAGGGGGCTATTTTTAACTGGATTTTTATATGTAATAATATTTTTTGCTATAGATTTATTGTTTTCTCTACCCATTAGCTTTTATGGTGAATTCATTCTAAAACATAGATATGATTTATCTAATCAGTCTATACTGAGGTGGCTGGAATTAGTTTTAAAAAATTTCACATTAAATATCTTGATATTTTCCTTGATAATATGGTTTCCGTATTATCTAATTTATAAACATCCTAATAGATGGTGGTTATATCTAGGGTTACTTTCCATACCTGTAATTGCTTTTATCACATTCATATCTCCCATGTATATAGACCCTATATTTAACAAATACACTTCCATAAAGGATGAGGAACTAGGTAAGGAAATACAAAAGCTTTTACAAAAGGCAAATATAGAAGAAGCCCAAATTTATAAGGTAGATAAGAGTCGGGATACTAAAGAGATGAACGCTTACATGACGGGAATATTTAAATCTAAAAGGATAGTTCTATGGGATACTACTATAAAAAAATTGGAAAAGGATGAGATTTTATCCGTAACAGCCCATGAAATTGGCCATTATATAAAGGGACACATTTGGAAGAGCATAATACTAGGAGGATTATTCTCTATATTTTTAATTTACTTAATATATAGGACTTCAAATTGGGTACTTATAAATTCCAATGGGATTTTTGGTTTTAGTAGATTATATGATATAGCATCCTTACCCTTGATTTTATTGATATTGAATTTCTATTTGTTTTTAGCAAATCCAATAATGAATTTAATTTCAAGACATATGGAAAGGGAAGCAGATATGATAGAAATAGAATT
The DNA here is from genome assembly GCF_900106765.1 of Tepidimicrobium xylanilyticum. Lineage (NCBI taxonomy): Bacteria > Bacillati > Bacillota > Tissierellia > Tissierellales > Tepidimicrobiaceae > Tepidimicrobium > Tepidimicrobium xylanilyticum. The sequence goes on along the minus strand of NZ_FNNG01000003.1, from coordinate 180,710 downwards.
GACAAAAAATAAAGAGGCAGCCATATCCACCATGTTAAAATTAAATGAAAGCAATTTAAGCATACCTCGACCAAGCAAAATATATGAAGTATGGTATTATACTCATCCTACAACTGAGGATAGGATAAAATTCTTTGAGGATTATCAATATTCCAATAGATAATCCTTTAATCCCTTTTTTAGATTTAGTCTTTTTAGTTTGTTTAGTGCTTTATTTTCAATCTGCCTTATTCTTTCTCGAGTTAGATTATATTTATTTCCAATTGCCTCAAGAGTTAAAGGTTCATGACCATTTAATCCAAATCGTAGCATTAAAACTTCCCTCTCTTTTGGGGATAACTCGTTCATAGTTTCCATCAATTGATCTTTCAGGCTTTCTGAAATGATTGTATCTTCAACCGAAGTATTTTGGCACGGAATATAGTCTTGAAGTTCTACATAATTTTCATCGGAATCTATATTGATTATGGAGTTTAGGGAAGTAAAGTTGGAGTAATTCCTCTTGTAGTGGCAGGTTAAAAGATATTCTTGCTCCGTTATATTTGCTTCGTTACACATATTCTTTAAATCTATTTCTCCATTTTTTGCAAGATAGTTGTTTTCAACTGTAGAGATATTATTGATTTTATCATATATGTAGGCAGGAAGTCTTATCATATATCCATTGTTCATTATGGCCCTATCCATTTGCTGAACTATCCAATAATAGACATAGGTAGTAAAATTGGTATTCCTGGTGATGTCAAATTTCTCTATGCCTTTCATCATTCCAATTACCCCTTCTTGTACCAAATCTTCTAATGTATAAGAACAAGGGCTTTTAATTCTCTTTTTTGCAGCAGAATATATTAAACCTATGTTGTTTAGTATAATTTTGTTTCGAATATTTATATCCTTATTTTTTTTGTAAAGGGCTACAAGCTCTTCGTTGGAAAGACGATTTATATCCCTTAATTCCCATTGTTGGGTACTCATTTCCATCACCTATTATATTATATTCTACGTTGATCTATAAAATCCTTCTTTAAAATAATAAACTATTGAAGTAAATTTCATTATGTTATATAATTTATATAACATATAGAAAGGATGAAGGATATGATCGTTAAAATAGACTTTGAATCAGAAGTTCCCATATATGAACAATTGAGAAGGCAGATAATAGAGGGAATAGCCAAAGGAGAGCTAAAAAAAGGTGAGCAGTTGCCTTCTGTTAGGCAGTTAGCCGAAGATATTGGGATAAATCTTCATACGGTGAACAAGGTCTATAATATATTGAAGAATGAAGGTTTTTTAATCATAGATAGAAGAAAAGGGGCTGTGGTAAGCAGCATAATGCCTCATGCCACAGAGGAATACATGGAGTACTTGAATAGTGAATTAAAATTTCTAATCTATAGTAGCTATAGCAGAGGTATTGATAAAAAGGAGTTTTTAAATATTTGTGAAAGCATCTTTGATGAATTAGAAAGCAAATAGAAGGTGGTGATTTTAGTGGATGAGAGATTAGTGTTAATTTTAATCAATGGTCTTGTACTTTTGTTGAGCTTAATAACCCATGTTATCATGCCTTGGGCTACTAGAAAGAGTATATTATTTGGTATTAAGGTTCCTGAGCAGGCTATGGAAGATAAAGAGGTTTTAAGGCTAAAGAATAGATTTCTATTATACAATTTTATAATAGGCATTCCTGCTATAATTATTTCATCCTTTTTGCTATATAGATTTTTAAATCCCCTCCTTCAAATAATTATAACATTTGTTTTTTTAGGAATATTGTTCCTAATATATTTAAAATTCAATTCTAAATCTAAAAGCTTAAAAAAGGAAAAGAATTGGGATAAAATGAGTCAAAAAATAGTAGCTGTCGATATAAAGTACAGCAGAGATAAATCAAAGGTTGGAGTTATATCTCCATTATGGTATCTGATTCCTTTGGCTATAGTCATATTCAATCTTATATTGGGAATTGTCCTATATCCTAATTTACCAGGTAAAATTCCTACCCATTGGGATTTTAAGGGAGAAATAACTACCTATACTGATAAATCCTATGGAACGGTACTTATGTTGCCTTTTTTTCAATTGTTAACATTAGGTATCTTATATTTATCCCATTGGAGCATTAGCAAGACAAAACAGCAGATAGACCCAGATAATCCTCAAATTTCTTTAAAGAAGAATATAATATTTAGAAGGGTATGGTCTATATATCTTTTTACACTAACCATCCTGATAACTCTATTATTTACAATTATAACCCTACTATCCTATGGAATATTTTTTAAGACTATAAAAGGGGTATATGTAATTACCTTGATTATATTAGGTTTTAGCATAATTGGTTCTATTGTAATTAGCACAAAGATAGGTCAGGGTGGTGAAAAATTAAAGCTCGATGAAGAGGAAGTGCTAAATAGGAATTACTATAAAGAGGATGATCATCTATGGATATTAGGAAATACTATATACTATAATCCAGAAGATTCCTCCATATTTGTAGAAAAACGTTTTGGTGTTGGGTGGACTGTAAATGTAGGCAGGCCTTTAGGAATGTTTATCATGATAATGCCTTTTATAATAGTCATCATAATTTTAATAATTAACTACAAATTATTAGAAATATAAAAATTAAAGTGATGGATTCCATCACTTTAATTATGCCTTCTTGATAAGTCCTCCAATAAATCGGAGGTTATTTTATTTATATCCTCTATTTTGCTATTTAATTCCTCAAATTTTTTGCTTAGTTCATCATCCTTTGTTCTACCTAAATCATTAGATGTAAGGAGCATATTGATGTTATTTAAGCATTGGGTGGTGTTCCAGTTGTTCTCATCAATTTTTTTAGTTTGGTCTAATATTTCACCAATGGCTTTTTGATTTTTCATAGGATTCATCCTTTCTTAGTATTGCATTTTTCCCTATTTATTATGTACCAAAAATAAAAAATTATTTAATTGAACTTGTGCAGTGTTAATTTATTATCGCGAATATCGACAAGAAATTTTTATGATATATATCGTTTAGTTTGGAATATTAAAGAATAATAGGTTTACTAATATGAAAATGCTAGATATTATATTATAAAATTATGGGCAAGTTCCTTATAATTGACAAATTTTTTGCGTTATATTGTATATAATGTTTATAATATAAAAACTTGAGGTGCGAAAGAATAGAGTAATTATAATAATCCATTAAAATTTTAATATTTTTAAAATTTTAATATTTTAAGTTTCGGAAAAAGTGAAAGGCAATTCTCATAGACTATCCTACTTTACATATCAGTTAACTAATAAAGATAAAAAATATAAGAGACTCTTCTTTATAAAAACCCTAAAATTCACATTTTATATAATGCATATAAGAATTGGTGATATTGTGACAAAGTTAGGTAATATGAATATTATTTTTAAAATCTATTTGGAATTTATATTTAAGTATATTTGGGTTCATGCTAGAATTTTTGTTTTAACAATTTTGGGTCTAATATTGAACTTATATAAACCTCATATTTATAGACTAATTATAGATGAAGGCTTAATTTTGAAAAACATGGAAACTTTATTGACTTTAAGTTCTATATTTATTGTATGTTATATTTTGGAATCCTTTTTTTCTATATGCTTAACTAGAGATTTATCATATTTAAAAAATAGAATTGATTACGATTTAAGTACAGCTCTATATAATAAGATTTTAAAACAAGATATGTATTTTTTTGAAAAAATCAGAAGTGGAGAATTAATACAAAGAGTTCTAGGTGAAATTAGCAATATAACAAATTTATTTTCAGATCTTTTAATAAGTTTATTGTCTCAAATACTTCTGATTATATTAGTAATTATTATCATGTTTAAAATAAATATTATATTAACTTTAATTACTCTAATGGTTATTCCTTTAATTATAGTTCACTTTAAGTTTTTTAATAGAAAAATAAGAGAAAATCAATTTCAAGTAAGGGCTAAAACTTCTGAGCTAACTAATAGATTACAAGAGCACATTGAAGGCATAACCATAATAAAAGCTAATCATAGAGAAAAAATGAGTTGTTTAATATTCAGTCGACATTTACATGAGTTAATAAAAGAACATGTTAATAGAGTAAAACTTGTTACAATAAATAATCAAGTATTATCCTTTTTATATACGATAGCACCTATTTCTTTATTATTGATTGGTGGGATATCTGTTATTGATGGGCAAATGACTCTTGGAAGCTTTATATCTTTTAATATGTATATTGGTAAATTATATAATCCAATTAATGCTGTAGCAAAAATAAATTTAGAATTTCAAAAATCAATAGTTGCTTTGGAAAGGTTTTGTGAAATTTACTTGTTTAAAAATGAAGATAATACAAATAGCAAGAAAAAGAAAAAGAACTATGTTAATGAAGGCATACATTTTATAAATGTAAATTTCTCGCATAATAATACTTTGATCATAAAAAATTTTAGTTATACCTTCCAAAAAGGGAAGATTATATGTATCATTGGGAAAAATGGCATTGGTAAATCTACCTTAATTCAGCTTATTTGTGGGATTTATACAATCAAGGATGGAAATATATTGATAGATGATATTCCAATTAGAGAAATAGATAATATGTCACTTAGGAAACTTTTTGGTATTGCTTTACAAAATGCTTTTCTTTTTAACAATATGAGTATAGCGCAAAATCTAACTTTTGGAAGACACTATTATAATGAGCAAAGAATAGCGGAACTAGCTGATATATTGAATATTACAAAGGATATTGATGAATTAGACTACGGATATAAAACTCTAGTAAAAAGAAATGGTGATATATTTTCTGAGGGTCAAAAACAAAAACTTAATATTATAAGGGCATTATATAATGATCCACAAATATTATTACTAGATGAGCCAACTTCATCTATAGATTATGAAACCTCAATTAAGTTTTATGAATATTTAAAAAAGATAAGAGAGGATAAAATTATTATTTGTGTAACTCATAAAAAAGAAATGCTAGATTTTGCTGATGAAGTTATAGATTTAGATAAAATGTTTTGTAATGCTAGTTATTAAAAAGTATGGTTGTAAGATTTCACAATAATAAAACCGTATTATGTAGGTCTACAAATACATGAAAATATACTAACAAGAAAATGCAATACTTTATTAGTACTTTTGAGAGGTGGAAGGTGATAAAGTGGGTTTAATAACTGAGAATTTTAACTTTTATAAAAGAGGTGATAAATATCTTGTTATTTTCCCAGAAATTCCATATTGGTTTGTAACAGGAAAGGGAGGTATGGATCTATTAAACTTATTAACTAGAAACGATAGTTTAGAAACAGTAAGCCAGCACATACAAGAAAAATATAATATCAAGCAAAGTGAGTTAGTTTGTAAAAACTTCCTAGATAGTTTTAATAAGATTTTGCAATTAAAAGAAAAAAGTAGGGAATCTTCAAATTATAAAATTGAACTTTGTGAATTCACATTGAGCAGGGATTGCAATTTAAAATGTAATAGCTGCTATAGGAACTATGGTTTTGAAAATAATGATTGGGTTTTGGAAAAAAAGTATATAAACAATGTACTGGAAGGGCTAAAAGAATACGCTACAGAGGAATGCAGAATTGGTTTTACTGGTGGAGAGCCATTAATGCAGTTGGATTTACTCTTTTACGCACTAAATAAGGCGAGAAGTTTAGGATTTAATGATTTCTATATTGAAAGTAATGGAATGTTGATAACATCAGAAATTGCTAAAAAACTGTACAAGCTTGGCGTACGTGAGGTTACAGTTGTTTTAGATGGTTCTTGTGAAGAAATTAATTGTATAACAAGACCTAGAGAAGCATTTTCCAATATATTAAAGGGAATTAAGATATTTAGAGATAATGGGTTAGTAGTTATTGCAAGAATGGCTATTCATGAAAAAAATGTTTCTGATATTGAAAATTTCTTAAGGATGTGCAGTGAAGAAAAGATATTTCCATCTTTAACTCCTCTTGCAAAATTAGGTAGGGCTAAGAATTTGAATCTTGAGCCAGCAAGTTTAAATAGAATAGTTGATGAAATAAAAACAGGGATAAGTAAAAGCATAATCTCAAATTATACAGCAGCATATACTTTGAATAATATTTTAATAAATTCGTTATTGCATTTAACTCGTAAGAAATCTTGTAATATAGCCAAGAACAAGATATTTATAGATGCTAATGGTGATGTTTATCCATGTATTGATAGTATTTGTAGTGAATATTTCAAGTTAGGTTCATTAGAAGAATGTGATTTCAAAAAAATTTGGGAGGAGTCTCCTAAGGCTAAATATTTAAGGAACATATCTGTAGATAATTTTCCTATTTGCAGAAAATGTGATTTAAAATATATTTGTGCTGGTCATTGTAGAGCTTTGACTTATGAGGAATATAAGGATTTAGAGCATCCGTTTGTATGGTGTAAAGATCTACATGATACATATATAGATACGATGTGGTATATATATGACATGAAATCAAGAAAGGAGGTAGCTAAATGAAATATAGCTCACCTACATATGTTCCAATTGAGTTAACTGGTAAGTGCAACTTAAAATGTAAGCATTGTTATGGGAACTTCCCTAGGTATGAAGATAATGAAATGACAACAGAAGAAATATTCACATTAATAAATCAATTATATAAATTGGGGGTATTTAGATTTGAATTAGGTGGCGGAGAACCAACTTTAAGAGATGATTTATTGAGCATTATTAAACATATAGATAAATATAGAGATATCAATGTAAGTATAGTAACTAATGGTATACTGTGGAATGAAAAAATGATCTATGAACTATCCAAATTGAAGGGAAATAAAAAGTATGTTCATATTTCTATGGATGGTTATGATGAAGAAACTTATTCATTTTTAAGGAATAATAAAACTGCATTTAATAAAGCTATTGAGACCTCTAAAATGATGGTTGAATATGGTATAGAAGTAGCATGGAATTTTGCAGTAGGCAAAGAAACATATTCTTATCTCCCTAAAGTATTAGAATTAGCTAAAGAAATGGGAATTCCCCATGTTAGATTAATGGTTCTCTATAATACTGGAAGGGCTATTGAAGATAATGTAGGTTTTAATTATGAAGAATTTCAAAATTTCATGATTGATTATATTGAGAGGTTAGTTGTAAAATCGCCAGTCCCTATTTCGTTAGCACTAACTCAACCATTTGAATTTTTTGTACCATTGTTGGAAGCTGGTTATTCAAAAGAGGAAATTCTTGAGAAAATTCCCTATGCTGTTAATAATTTAAGCGATGATTATTATAATAAACAGACTAATTTAGCATGTCCTGGTGGAAGAATGCTTGGTGCTATTGATTCTGTAGGGAATATGTATTTTTGCTGTATTTTAACTGGAATTTCAGAATTTATAGGGGGTAATATTTTCAATAATAATATAAAAGAAATTTGGGATAATAGCCCAGTTTTTAATTGGATACGTTCAATTAGACTAGAAGATTTAAAAACTGACTGTGTTGAATGCAAATATCATTCTCTTTGTGGAGGTGGATGTAGGGCTAGGGCTTATTTTTATTCAGGTGATATTTTAGGGGTAGATCCTTTATGTCCATTTGTAAAGAAGAAAGACAAGATATCATTAGAAATTCCGGTAGTTACCAAGAAAAGAATTGAGTTTCCCAGGGAGGTAAAGAAATTTGAATCATCAAATGCATTTTCAGTTAATGTTAAAGGTAGGTCTATGAGAATAAGAAAAGAAGAATCAGGCGGTAGTGTATTTGTGCCGCATGATACTTATTTGAATATCAATAAATCTGGATATATGATATTAAGGTTGTTATATGAAACTAAAGATTATGAAAAAGTTATAAAAATAATTAGTGAAAAATATAAGATTTCTAATGATAAATCAAGAGATATTATAAATAAGTACTTGGAGAAGCTTATTGCAAATTGATGCTTAGAGAAATTTTTTGATACATAGGTTTAGCTATGAAACAGGTAGTTAAGTAATAGTAAATATTATTGAAGGTCTTATACTTATGGTACCAGATTAAATAATTGCTATTTAAAATACTTGGATAGGAACTTGATATTAAAGTACTAATTTGAGTTTATACATAATCTAATATATAAAATACTGGATTTATTAGTTGTAATATAAAAAGATGTAATGATAGTACTAGTGAAGGTTTTTTGAAATTAATTAAAAATTAATGAAAGGAGGGAATTGATGTGGAAAGAATTAATTCTGTAAGATTAGATCTATTAGATTTTGAAGATTTAGACCAAGAATTTGACTTTATAGGATGTGATGATTTCAATCCTGACTTAACGACTTCATCTGCAAGTGTCATGTGGTATAAGGCAGGACAGACAGTAATAACATTTGAGTAAATAATATAATAAGGATAGGATTGTTTTAATGCAAATAACTTGCATTGAAACTAACTATCCTTATTATATTACTATATAAGGTGGTGTTTATATGTCAATATTAAATAATGAATATGTGTATTATCAAAAAGGCAATAAATATTTATTTATCTATCCGGATATTCCTTATTGGTTAGTTGTTAATGAAAATGCAAAAAGGTTATTAGAATTGTTTAAGAAAAAAGATGATATTGAATCGGTAGTAGAGGAATATGTAATAAGATATAATGGAGATGCTGATAGGACAAGGGCTGCAGTGCAAAAAATTTATGATAGATTATTAGAACACAAAATTATAAAAGCAAATTATGGTAATAGTGTAGAATGGAAAGGGATAATTGATACTGCTGGAATTAATATAACAAATAATTGTAATTTGCGATGCACATATTGTTACGCTGATGCTGGAAAGGAAATAATTAATTATCAAGATGAAATTGATTTTAGTGGAATTAAAAAATATCTTGACGGAGTTAAAAATTATGCCTCAGAAAATTGCTATATTCAATTTACAGGGGGAGAACCGCTCTTAAGAAAAGAATTATTATTTAAGTCAATTAAATATGCTCGAGAAATTGAACTTCCAAAGATAACAATAAATACTAATGGTATATTAATTGATGATGAAGTAGCACGTTTCTTTAAGGAATATTCTATTGATAATATTACAGTATCACTTGATGGCATAGATAAAGAAAAACATGATAAATTTAGAGGAAAGGGTAGTTATGATTATGCAATTAGAGCAATAAATATACTTAAAAAATATAATTTAAATGTTACTGCTAGCATGACTGTACACAAAGAAAATTTTGATTATCTGGAGGGATTTATTGAATTTTGTAAAATCAATGGTATCCAATGTTTCACATCACCTTTGTTTCCTATCGGAAGATGTAAAGAGGATGATAAGTTGTGTCATGTGCCTTTTAATGACTTATATAATATATTATCGAGATGGTACTCTGAAGGCAGATTCAATCAAAAAGATCTAGCTGGTACACTATTTCATACAATGATATTGCCTATGCGAGATTTAACAAGACGCAATTATTGTGGAGCAGGAATGTCTAGTGTTTTTATGGATGCTAATGGTGATATATATCCATGTACAAATACAATAGGTGCAAGTTATTTTAAATGTGGAAATATATACGATCAAATGTTTGATCAGATATGGTTTAACTCAGAAACTCTTAAAAAAGTAAGAAACGACATTAATGTTGATAATATTATTCCATGTAAAAAATGTGAACTTCGTTATATATGTGCTGGTTTTTGTCGAGGTGTAACTTATAAAATTACAGGAAAAATAAATTCTCCTTTTCCTTGGTGCAAAGAAATAAAACAATCTATAATAAGTGCCATGTGGGATATAGGCGAACATCCTGATGTTTATAAAGGAGTAAAAGACAAATTTGCATAAAAAAATGCTTGAAACAATGGGAGGTGGAATCTATGTTGACATATGCAGATATAAAAAGTGATTTATGTGTACATTGTGGTGCCTGTTGTAAAATATTTATTCCCGTAAAATGTGATGAGAGATATTTAAATTTTATTAAAAGTATAGGAATTCCATATATACAGGATTCACCAAATACAATTCGGATTGTATGGGGAAACTGTCCAAAGCTAGAGATAATTGAAAATAATGATGAAAAAAAGTATTTATGTACAATTTATGAAGAAAGACCTCAGCTATGTAGGGATTTTAATTGCATTGCTTGGGCCAAAGTTAGTAATACATATGAAAAATCTGATTTAGTACGTCATGCCGAGAAAACTTTTTATAAAATATCTAGGAAACAACAAGTTTAAATTTTGAAATATATAGTGTAATTTGACTTGTAGCTATATGGTTATGAATATTCTTCCATTTTTTTATTTGTAGAATTGATGCTAGGAATTGTTATAAGTCTTAAATAATCTGCTTTAAAAGCAAGAGATCTCAACATAAATTTATATAAGAACTGTAGTTACGAATATTTTTATTAAAAGAGGACATGTCCAAATGTTTACAGGGATTCTATAGTGGGTACCACTTTCTATGTATTTTTTTGCTGAAAGGTTATAAGTATTTTTAAAGACCCACAAATTATATGATAATTTCGAGAATAAATTTAGGTATAAAATGGCTTCTGATTATATTTGCTAACTTATGCTTTTATTTTAGCTATTTTAGATAATATATTTTTGGTTTTTATCCTAGCTAATTTTGTACTAAACTGCTATACAACTTATTAAATTAAATTTTAAAAAGAAACCATTTAAAAGTATCCACTTCATATTTTAGTTCATATATCCTTTTAGCATTATTAATTATGCTTTCACACCTGTATAGGATCATCCTATTGCCTGCTAGTTTTTCTTCTTCAACAAATAAAACCTTATCAACTTTTATGACTCTGTAAACGTTGTTTGCATCCACAATCCTATATCTTAATGGAATTGGATTTTTATTTACACTAAACCAAGCGATCATCTCTATAGGTTTCATCAATACTTTCATCATAACCACCCCTATAAGAAAATTGACATCATGGGATAATCTGTTTCTGTTACTACTCCACCAATAATAGGCTTTATTCCAGAATGGAGAAAGCAAGAACGAATTATGGAATTATATCCATATTTATTTCGTATTTTATCTATGGTTCTATCCAATATTTTATCTTTTTCACTATAATCCTCTAACAAGGATAGCTGTTGAAAATCGTTAGAATACAATTCAGAAATACTTATGGAAAACCGCCTTATAGGTTCTCCCTGCCACATTTCATCGAATAACTGTTTAACAGTTTTATATATGACATTAGTAGAATCGGTAGGTAAGTTTAATTTCCGTTGATGGGAATATGAATAAAACTGATTATTTTTTAAGGATACAGAAATCACCTTTCCGCATTGTTCTAAATTTCTAATTCTCATACCTACCATTTCCGATAAAGCCAATAAAAACATATGGCTTTCCCTTTTATTATCCACATCATAGGCGGTTGTAGTGGAGTTGCCTATAGATTTAATGGGAAGGGATCCATTTCTTACGTGAGAGTTTTCCATTCCATTGGCGTATTCCCATATGAGTATCCCTGGTTTTTTTAACCACGCGTATATATAATCTTTGTCTAGTTTAGCCAATTCTCCTATGGTAAAAATACCTCTTTTGTTTAATTTCTTTTTAGTCCTAGGGCCTATCATAAACAGTTTACTTATCGGCAGAGGCCACATCTTATCTCTTATCTCATAATGGAAAAGAGTATGAACCTTATCGGGTTTTTCAAAATCTGAGGCCATCTTAGCCAATAATTTATTGGGGCCTATGCCTATATTTACTGTAAAGCCCAATTCCTTTTTTATTCTTTCCTTTATTTCATAGGCAGTATCTAAAAAGTTTGTTTCTCTATTGTAAGAATAATCCATAAATACCTCATCAATAGAATACCTTTGAATATAAGGGGAATACTCTTTTAATAGGTCTATCATGGAATTACTGGCCTTCATATACATTTCATAGTTAGGTGGAACTATGGTTAAATTTGGGCACTTCTGTCTTGCTGAGTAGAGACTTTCTCCAGTTAAAATGCCGTATTTTTTAGTAGGAATGGATTTAGCCAGTACTATTCCATGCCTCTTTGATTCATCACCTCCTACTATGGAAGGGATATCCCTTAAATCTATGACTTCTCCATGTTGCAATCTATATGTTGCTTCCCAAGAAAGGTAGGCAGAATTAACATCTATATGGAATATAATCCTGTGTTTCATTAAAATCCCTCCAAGCCTATTATAACAGAACATATGTTTTGTGTAAATAGTATTTTAATATTTTTTAAATATTAGAGGAATGGTGCAATTATTAACAGGATTTTTGGGTTATATATATAATATGGGATTGGATTAAACTAAAGGGGAGGATCGCATTAATATAGATAAATTAACCATTAATACCATAAGGGTTTTATAGGCAGAAGCCCATTTAGCAGCTCATTTTAATAGGCCAAGCCATGAAATAATAGACCACCATACCTATATACTTGCAGGAGACGACTGCTTGATGGAAGGCATTAGCTATGAAGCTGCTAATAGATTGAAGGATAGGGGAATTGGTACTAAAGTGGTAAGCATGCCTTCTTGGGAGATATTTGAAGAATAAGGAAAGAACTATAAGGAAAAGGTACTGCCTAAAGAAGTAACCAAAAGATTGGCCGTAAAAGCAGCATCGGATAATATATAGGCAGTGATGGGAAAATCTTATCTATAGATGATTTTGGAGCATCTGCACCAGGGGATAAATTATTCGAGAAATTTGGATTTACAGTAGATAGGATTGTAAAAGAAGCTTTAAGATTATTGGATTCGAATAATCAATAATATTGATAAGCATTTAAAATTATAGTATTATAAATCTAGATGAAAACTTAATATCCTAATATAGGTTGCTTTAAGCATTAATAGGGAAACAGGTGAAAATCCTGTGCGGTCCCGCCGCCGTAAGGTATTTTAGTAGTTTACAATGCCACTGGGAAACTGGGAAGGCAAACTACTATTACAAGCCGAGCCGGAAGACCTGCCTATATTAGTACAACGACAACTTCACGAGGGATGGAGGTGTTGTATGATTAGATGAGGGTGTTTCGTATATTGAACACTTATCTATGGATACAGTATGCAAACCTTTCAGCTTGAAGTTGGGAGGTTTTTTGTTTGCTAAGGGAGGTGTAAATTATAAAGAAGCTGGGTGAAATTTGCTATCCATTTATGGATGAAGAAGGGCTATTTTGTGATTTTGAAATATTATCTGATGGTATTAGTAGTTATTTTGGCTTATCTTTAGCTATAGCTAGAGATAGAGCATATCCAGATGACATATGTAATATTCTAGAATGGTTAGCAGAGATGAGCCTACATGTTAATGGTTCTTTAAGAGGTAAATTGGCCGTTGAACAAAAGGATTTGGACAGGTTATATGAAATATATTATTTTTACAAAGATAAAATTCACGTTGAAGGCTTTACACTGCCTGTTGGTTCCTATCTTTCTTGCCACTTAAATGTGTTAAGATATAAAACTAAAGAATTAGTTCGATTACTTCATAAGATAGATCAACAACAGGAGAAGGTGCCAAAGATATTGTTTTCATTTACTAATCTATTAGCAAATTTTCTATATGTTTTAAGTTGTTATATAAACTTTTTAGATAGAATGGAGAATAAGCCTTTTATATCTAAGAGTTATAGATAAAAGTGAGGAGGAATATTATGAATAAAAAAATAATAGCAATTATATTAGTTTTAATAGTTACAGTACTATTATTTGCTGGGTATAAGGCATTTTTAAGCCCTAAAGGGGTAGAGGGTCAAAAATTAGTTACAATACATGTTATTAATAAAAATGAAGATGTAGACAAAACATTTGAATATAATACAGACCATAATTTTCTATTAGAACTATTAGAGGAAAAGGAAGAAGAACTAGGGGTAACATTTGAAAAATACGATTTTGGTACCATGGTAACAGGAATGTTAGGATATGTAGCTGACCCCAACAATCAAGAATACTTCCATATTTATATTAACGGAAAGGATGCGACAACGGGGCCGGGAGAAATACCTCTAACCGATGGAGATACTTATACCTTTGAATTGAAAAACTATTAATGCCATGAAGATTAGAGATATAGCTCTTATAGGAATTTTAAGTGCAACTATTACAGCAGGGAAATTGGTCTTAAGTTTCATACCCAATATAGAAATTGTTACCCTATTATTTATTGCATATACCATTGTGTTCGGTTATAAAAAGGTATTGCTAATATCAGTAGTTTTTACAACTACTGAAATATTCATATATGGGTTTGCTACTTGGCTCCTTGTCTATTATATAATTTGGCCCATCCTTATTATAATAACGGAACTATTGAAAAGGAGGGTAAAATCTGAATATGGTTATGCAATCATAGGAGCCATATTTGGCTACACTTTTGGAATTTTCTTTTCCGTAGTAGAATCCTTTTTCTATGGTGCAGCTTATGGATGGGCTTATTGGGTTAGAGGTTTATTGTTTGACTTAATCCATGGAACTTCAAATTTTATTATAGTCCTAGTTCTTCTTAAACCTATATTAGATATATTAAATAGGTTAAAGAAGACATATTATAGAACTTAAAGCTAAGGCAATACCTTAGCTTTTTTCCATAAAAATTTTATGTTTTTAATAATTAACTATTTGGAAATAATTCCATTTATATGCTACAATATTTTAAACAATGTAATGGTTTATATTAATAGAAAAGTGGATAGAATATTGAGGTGGAATAATGAAAACTAAAGCTGTTGTTCTTGGAGCTAATTATTATATAGGATTGAGTATTATGCGCTGTCTAGGTGTTCATGGAATACCTACTGTTGCTATAGACTATTCAAAAAAGGGTACTTATGGATTTTACTCTAAATATTGTTCTGAGTTTTTGGTTGGACCAAATTGTAAGAAAGACCCTGAAGGATTATTGGATTTTTTAGTGGAATATGGCAAAAAGCAAGAGCATAAGCCGGTTTTATTTCCTTCTGCAGATGGATATGTAGAATTTATGGATAAGTATTTGCCTATTCTATCTAAATATTATTTAGTTACACAAACAGAAAAAGGTCTATATACGAAGGTTATGGATAAGGGAGAATTACATTCCTTAGCTAAGAAACATGGGGTATTAGTGCCAGAGACAGTTCATATAGATGAAGAAAATTTTAAAGAGAAGGTAGAAGAGATTATAAAATTTCCATGCTTAGTAAAGCCTACTGATTCTCCTGCTTTTGTATCCAAATTTAGGAGGAAACTGTTCAAAGTGTATAATATAAAGGAATTGGAAGAGGCTATTGAAAAGGCTACTTCTGCAAATTTGGAGGTAATAGTTCAAAGGATTATACCCGGCTTTGATGACCATATGTATACCTTTGATGCCTATCTAAATCAAGATGCTAAGGTAACACACTGGATAACATGCCAAAAATATAGACAATTTCCCGTTAATTTTGGGGCTTCTGTTTATACTGGACAAAAATATGTACCCGAATTATATGACATAGGTGGCAAGTTCTTAGAAGATATTGGTTATAAAGGTTTTGCAGAAATAGAGTTTAAGAAAGATGCAACTACTGGGAAATACTATTTAATAGAGATCAATACTAGGACTACCAATCTTAATAGTTTGTTGTTTAAGGCAGGAATTAATATGCCCTATATTGCTTATCGAGAATTAACAGGTAAGCCTTTAGAACCTTATGCCATTACGTATGATACAAACTTAGTATTTTGGTATGCCTATGAAGATTTATTTGCTATAAGGGATTACTTAAAAACTGGACAATTGAAACTAATGGACATAATAAGGTCTTTTAATAAACCAAAGGCATATGCTATCTGGGATTGGAAGGATCCTAAACCTGCTTTTGCATTTCTTGGAAATAAATTTGGTTCTTTATTTAGAAAAATGTTTAAGTTTAATAGGTAACACTACTTATATTGAAGGGAGTACTAAAGATGAGGCTATATGGATTACTCCAGTTTATAGATGTAATTGAATTCTGGAATGAAAAGGATATGGATATAAGGGGCATTGCTTATAATTCAAGAAAGGTAAGCCCAGGGGATTTGTTTGTCTGTATAAAGGGAAGCAATGTCGATGGACATAAGTATGTTAACCAGGCCATTGAAAATGGTGCAGCAGCAGTTATAGTGGAAGATTATCAAGAGATAGACATTCCACAATTCCGTGTAAAAGACAGCCGTAAGGCTTTAGCTACCTTGAGCCATAACTATTATGGTCGTCCTTCGGAAAAGATGACGGTAATTGGTATTACAGCCACCAATGGAAAGACATCTACTTCATTTATGGTCAATTCCATTTTGGAAAGCTATGGAATAAAGACTGGGCTAATAGGCACCGTTATGGTGAAATATGGAGATTTTATAGAACCGGCAATATTAACAACTCCTGAATCCTTAGACCTTCAGCGTCATTTTGCCCAGATGAATAGAAAGGGAGTTTCCCATGTGGTAATGGAGGTTTCCTCTTCTGCCTTGGAGCTCAACAGGGTAGGTGAGGTGGATTTCGATATAGTAACTTTAAATAATGTAGGGAGAGAACATATCGATTTACATACTTCCTTTGAAAAATATTTTGAGTATAAAGCCAGCTTAATAAGAAATGCAAAGTCAACTGCTTGGGCCATACTAAATTTAGATTGTCCCTATTCCAAATCTTTAATAGATGAAACGAAGGCGAGGGTTTTAACTATTGGAGTAAAGGATAATAGGGGGGATTTATACTGCAGCAATTTAGACCTATCTACAGGTAGACCTAAATTCAAAGTCCATATTCAAAATCCAATTAAGGTTGACAATATGGGGTATGAACCTCAAGAATTTAATATAGATTTGTTCGTTCCAGGCTTCCATTCCGTTTACAATTCGATGGTAGCCATATCCGTTGGGCTATTATCTGGTGTACCTGTTCCCATAATTCAGGAGGGGATCAATTCCTTTAAGGGAGTGGAAAGGCGCTTTCAAATCATATATGATGAAGGTTTCAAAATAATAGACGACCATTTTGCAAATCCTGAAAACATAAATGTTACATTGGAAACCTTGAGCATGATGGATTATAATGATCTTCACATAGTATATGCTATCAGAGGCAGCAGGGGGGTAATTACAAACAGAGAAAATGCTAAAGCTATAGTCAGATGGGCTTCAAAGCTAAATATTAAAGAGATAATCGCCACATTAAGCAGATCCCATGTCGCAGAAAAGGATAGGGTAAGAGATGAAGAGATAGAAGTTTTCAAGGAGATAATGGATGAAGCAAATATTAAAGTTCACTTATATGATGAATTGCCAGATGCTATATCCCACGGATTATCCAAAGTATCGAAAGAGGATATATTGCTTCTGGCAGGTTGCCAGGGGATGGACTATGGGGCCAAAATTGTCCTAGAAGAGATATATAAGTCAAAACCAAATATGGATAAAAAAGAGCTATTTAGAGCACTAGGGAATAGGATAGCGGGGATGTGATAAAACTGGTTTAAGCTAAAAGTAGTTATAACTTAGCTGACAATGCTTTTATTTCTGATTATTTTCAAAAAATAAAATTAATGTCACTAAATGTTTGGTGTTGGTGATTAAACCAACGTCAAACATTATAGGACTTTTAAGTCAACAGTTTTTCTAATATCATGTGAATTACATGGGTATCCAAATACCATTATCTTTTACTGCTACAACTCTTCCAGCACCTGAAACAATCCTAAATCCTTCATCAATAAATTCAAGGAATGGTAATTCTACTTTTAATAATTTCTAATTTGGATTATCGTCCATGATGTTCCACAGTCTTTCTAGATAATCTTCTCCATGTCTACAAACAGTGATTATAATATCACGGTCACTTGGTTCTGAAGTTATGGTAGAAATTACCGCAACGGCTAAAGTAAAGGGGGTTCCTAGCATAAATGCTAACGATAGTACAGAGGCAAATGCAGATAATTTTTGCCTAAGCTTTTCTTCATCTTGGTTTTGAAAATCTTTCATTCTCATTTCAAATTGAGCTCTTTTAATTTTGTTTATTTGATCTTTTGATAATGTAAGTGTATCAATATATTCTATTCTTCTTCCCATAATAAATCTTTCCTTTGCTTTTTTACTTTTTAATACTTTACTGTCTGATTAGCAAAACAAATAATAATAATTTTGATCGTTTTTATGTCATATATAGTTAATAATTTTTATTATATGTGTAATATAATGAATTAGTATAATATTAAGGCTATCAGATTTTTGACCTGTTTTTAAGCTTTAAGATAGCTTTTCTTAACTTCATAATATTAACGCCTCCTATTCATTTTTATTTAAGAAAATTTAACCTGTTTGTTTCTCACTATATATAGATATTTTTTTAACTAAAATGTAAACGTGTAATTTAAAATATTAAAAAAATTTAGGGGTTTCTTAAACATTACAAAATAGATATGTTTAGCAGTCTTTTTATAATGGATTTATAGGGGCTTTAGTTCATTCATGAAAGGAATTTGCCAATATTTATAAAATATACTATAATATAGTAAGGGCTTTCTTGAATTTATTATCAAGGACAAATCCATTTATACTAAACTCATAGAATTAATATTTAACTAGATACTGTAGATGAAAATTTAAAAGTAGAAAAGTTATGAAGCGTTATTTCAGAAAGGTAAATATTATGGGGATGGTTTAAAAATATGAAAAGATTAAAATATTTGTTTTATGTTTTAATATTGTTTTTATTATTATTAAACTTTTACCAAAATTATATTTTTTATAGGATTCCCTATAACCCTTTGGCTGAACTATCCACAGATATTCCAACTAAGTTTTATTTAAATTTAAACGGTCCCAATGGAGTGACTTTATCTAAAAGTAGTTATAACTTAGATGACAATGCTCTTATTTTTGGTTATTTTGAAAAATTAAATTTAATGCCTCTAAAAGAAAAAAGACACAGAGATGAAATTTATAAACATGATACTGAATCATACTATTCATGTGGATTTAGATTTGGCGATTTGAAATATAGCTTTGTATATATAACGGAAGTTTACTTAGATGATTTGACGGTTCTTTCCATTAGATCCGATATACCTAAGTTTAAAAATGGATACTACAAGATTATAGATTCTAAATTTGATTATGAATATATCAATAGTATATTAGACAGTTTCCAATGAAGGGGCTGTTAAGTCTTTAAATAATGTTGTAGGACAATAATTTTAGGCTTGCAAATTACTCAGCCTAAAGTCTAAATGGACTTTAGGCTGAGTTTTTATCTTAATCCGAGTCAGAATTTCTAGTAGCAACAGTTATGGAAGTTGAATTTTGCCATCACAATAATGCAGCCTGAATTCTGAAATAATAGACAGGAAACCTTAGTAATCACAAAAGATTTGTAAACATGTTTTTACAAATTATATTTTATGAAAAATGTATAATAAAAGCATAAAGTAAATTAATTTACTAATTTTCCAAAGTTATGTTTACATTTTAGCTCCTTTTACATCATTATTAAATGAAAATGATTTTAAAGGAGGGTAGATAGGTGTGTGGGGAAAGTTTGTTTGAGTTAATAAAGATGATTCAAGTCAAAGAAAAAGGTTATAAAGTTGCTATACTCAAGCTCGTAAAACAATTCCAACCTCTCATTAGAAAGTACTCATATCTATTGAATTATGAAGATAGCCTATCGGAATTAACTTTGAATTTTATTGAAACGCTTTACAAAATTCCCATTGATAACCCCAGATTTAAACAGGATAAATACATTATTAGTTATATAAATAGATCTATAAGGAATGGTTATATACGTTTTTCACAAAAAAGAAATAAATTATACTATTATGAACCTACGATCAATTTAGATATAATTGAGGATTCTTATCAAATAAATGTAGGAGACAAGTTATATATTGACGAGTTATTATCATTATTAACTGAAAGAGAAAAAGAAATAATACATCTAAAATATTTTAAAGAGTATAGCGATATTGAAATCTCAAAAAAAGTTGGGATTTCAAGACAAGCAGTAAATAGTACGAAAAATAGGGCACTTACTAAGATGAAAAAATATGCCTTATCTAGTTAGGAGGTGGTAAATTGGAAAATGAACTAATAAAGATAGCGGCTTCTCAGGGAATTTGGGCTACTTTAAGCATTTTTCTAATATTTTATATTCTAAAAGTTCAAAGGGAAATGGATAAAAAGCAGGATGAAAGGGAAAAAAGTTATCAAGAAATAATAGTTAGTTTAACAGAAAAATTTGATGTAATAGAAGACATAGATAAAAATGTGAGAAATATTAAAAATAGCATAGTAAAGTTTAAAAATAAAACCGTATAGCAGGTTGACATATTAGGTTGATAAGTCTCTATATTAAGTAGATACACAAACAGCCGGCTGTTTTGTATAAAAAATAAAGGAGGGGATAGAATGAGTTATTACGAAAGAAGCTATTATGATAGGGAACTGACAAAAAAAGATTTAGATAATATGGCAACTGCACTAGAAGGTATTATTGAAAGGAAAAATAATGAATCAAATCTTAGATCATACCTTGCAAATATTGGTCTAACATTGTTAGGATTTAGTAAAAAAATAGGTAACGCTGCTGCAATAGCAAGTATATTAATTTCAATATTTCAAGATGACGCAGGATACGAGGATGGGATGAATAATAATATAATAAGAACTTATACTAGAATGAATCGAGTATACAGAACTATGGATGGGGAAGATCCTAGGGAAGATAGATATATATTATGCAGGTGTAATATGGTAGTTAGGTTATAGAAGGAGTAGAAATACCTGTGTATTTTTTAGAAACAGGTTTTATGGATAAAAATGGACAATGGATATTAGCAGGATAGAGACAGTAAGTAATTTGGGCAATAATTTTTACCATATGGAAGTATGCACTTTTTTTACTAGGTCATTGTAACTGTTAATTAGATAGTATAAAATAATTTGTTTTTTTGGGAAAAACTTTGCTCCTTTCTGACAAGAATCAAAATAAGATTCTAAAAAGAAAGGAGCTACTTTTATAACAACATTACCAAAAGAAGTTCTAAGAAATATGGTTAAAGGTGGCAATTTAATAACAGCTGGAGATCTTCATTCATATCTTAAGGATATGTTTAAAGATATTCTCCAAGAGATGTTAGAAGCAGAACTGGGAGTAGAATTAGGATATGTTTATGGGATTGAATTATCTGCAGAAATGGTAAGTAAGATAACTGATAATATAATATCTCAGATAAAAGAATGGCAAAATAGGCCCTTAGAAGCAATATATTTATTTGTTGTAATGGATGCTATCCATTACAAGGTTAGAGAAGATGGGCAAATTAAGAATAAGGCAGCTTATGTAGTTTTAGGCGTAAATTTAGATGGATTCAAAGATATAGAAATTGGGACCTAATATTAAACCAGCTAATGATATTCTTTGAAGGTCGAATAGAAAAGTATCTATAAAAACTAAATAAAGAAAAGAGACTATAGCAAAATAGCGAAACTATTTCAAGCTATAGTCTCCTCCACCAAAAGTAGTCTTTAGAGAATACAAATTCTCATTATAAAATATGTCTCCAAAATTTAAATTTGATGCATAAATTTTTAATTAATGGAAAGATAATGCTAAATTCAGGACCTCAAATAGCAAAATTTAGTTCTTGTCAGGAAAGGTGTAATAATTTTAAAAGCACAAAATTATTTACAGTCTCTTTACTTATTAATATAACTTATTTAATACTAATATACATTTTTTATTATTTCTTCATATAGTTGAATCCACTGATTATTTTTTATAACATTCGTATTGGGGTTAACTGTAGTCATATTTATGATGGTACTTTTTTTATCCTTAATATTAGTAAGCAAATTTATAATTAGATGAAATTTTTCTATTTTTTCATCTGGTATAACATATCCTTCTTTGGTTTTCTTATAAAAATTTGTCTTTATTATACCGTAGGATTCTCTTTGCAATCTATTGGCTATAATAGAGAATGGTTCATCAGTGGTATAATCTAAATTATATCTATTAATATATGTTTCTGTAGAAGTAGACAATGTATAGAAATGATCTGAGAAATCTTTTATTAAGTTCCTCGCTACTGCAAATTCTTTTTCTGTAAAATGTTTATTTTCTAAAAACTTGGTAAGCATTGGTAGTAATTCATCGGAGATATTTATTAAATTTCCATAAGATTCTTTTATTAATACATTTAGAGTAATCTCATACCTTTCTTTTTCTTTTATCAAAGATTGAATTTTACAAAATTGAAACAGTATAATAATCAAAATAATAAATATAAAAATTAGTTTATAATTATAAATATTTTTCAATAAATCCCTCCTTTTAATTCAAGCGTTATTTTTGAATACTTGTGATTGAATTTTTTAATTAACATAAATTATTAGAATTGATATAGAGTTATTAAAGATAAAAATAGATGTAATAATTCCAGCGAACTTGCTAAATTACTACGATAGGTTGCAAAAAAATTTTATCGATTAAATTAAGTGTTATCCGAGCTTTTAAAGTTTTAATTGTAATCTCATTAAGGTTTTGAAGGTGAAATAAAACTATTGATAAAGCTATTAGGGAAATATTAAAGTTATTAATGCTACTGAATATCAATCTCTAAAATCCACTACTGGTATTGGTCTCGTATTGGCTAGTAGTATATTAGCCTAGATTGGTTCTATTGGTGTATTTGATTTTCACAATGCTTTAGATAAATATGCAGGTCTAACACTGGAAATAAACACCTTATACACTATTTGGTTAAAGCTACCAATAGTGTTATAAACAATATGCCTGAATCCAAAAGATATTCCTAGAATGCTTTATTGCCATATTATAACATATTCCTCAACTGGTCTCAATTTTAATTCCTAAATTTTGGGATAAAAACGTCAAATACATAAAAAATAAGTTTACATTTTAACTCCTTTTGTAGCAGTGTTAAGAAAAAATGATTTTAAAGGAGGGTAAACAGGTGTGTAGGGAAAGTTTGTTTGAGTTGGAAAATAGTTCAAAACAATGAAAAAGTTATAAAAAAGTTATCAAGAAACAATAGTCAGTTTAACAAAAAAATTTGATGTAATAGAGGATATAGATAAAAACGTGAAAAACATTAGAAATAGCTTGGAAAAATTTAAAAATAAAACTGTATAGCAGGTTGACATATTGGGTTGATAAGTCTCTATATTAAGTAGATACACAAACAGCCGGCTGTTATGTATATCAAAAGAAAATATAGGGAAGGATGATTGGAATGTCAATTAGAGTTTATGTATTTAATGATTATACAAATAGCTTTGAATCTTATTATTTGGGCTTAAACGATACATTACCTTATGTTACCAATGATACTTTAAAAGTAAAAGAATTTAGAGGAAGTTCCAGTTCTACTGTTTTATGGACGCATAGAAAATTTATGGAAGCATGGAATACTCTTAGAACAGCTTGGGGCAAGGGTATATATGTTCCATTTGCCTTTAAAAGAATATGGGAAGGAGGGCATAGTTACCAATCTCAGCATTATGCTGGAGTAGCTATAGACTGTGGTCAAAATTTAAATGAAACAGAAAGAGAAAAGTTACGTAATTTAGCTAAATCCCTTGGTGTTTTTGAATATGTAGAGCCTAAATCTGATGCTCCTACATGTGTTCATATCGATAAGAGGTTAAAACCTCCTGCATGTGAAACCGGGTATATAACTCTAAGAAATGGTAGCAAAAATACCTGTGTATTTGTGCTTCAAGATGCATTGAATGCATTAGGATATACTGGTGGTGGTTTAGATGGAATTTTTGGTTCAGGAACTGAAAATTCTGTTAGAAGATTCCAGAGGGATCAAGGGTTAACTGTAGATGGTATAGTAGGATGTAATGCTTGGAGAAGGTTGACGAGTTTAGCAAAAGGCATTGGGAAAACTAATACCGTTGTAAATCCATGACCATAGGCTAAAAATTTAGTCAGCCTAAAGTATAAATATACTTTAGGCTGACTTTTGTTCTAATTAAATAAATCACACATTCCTTCTTTAGTATCTTTCCAAATCCATTCTTGAAAAATGGCTTTGAACTCTGGAATTAATATTTCTCCAAATTCCATATTGTCTATATGCAAATATATAATAAACAATCTTTTACTATGTTCTCCAAGCCAAACATAACCAGATTTTAAGGTTTCTCCATTTTTAGGTATAGTCATCATATAATAGACCGTATTCCATTGAGAAGATTTGTCTTCTATCTTTTCAGCTTGAGAATATTTTTCAACTATGCTTTCTACTTTCTCTAATGCTTTAATTTCATCTATAGTATCTGGCAAAATAAGGATTTCTACAAAACTTAATTCTTTCCATGATATTATAGTATTATTATCTTCTAGGACAATGTCGCAGTTTTCGGGTACATAAGTTATAAAAGGTAAACTTTTATCATCTAATAGTTTAAAAATTCTATTTTCTTCTATACCCTCTATGGATAAAGATATATCTTTTTTGTCTTCTAGTTTTAGGTCTTCATCAAGATATTCTTTTTCATTAATAATATTCTCTTTTTCATTAGTATTTAGACTCACAATTGGCTCAAGATTATTAGTTTTTTCACAGGAAGTAATGTTAAAGATACTAATAAATAAAAATAAAAATAAATATACTTTTTTCACCCTGTATTCCCCCCTTTTCCATATTATAACATTGTATAAAATTTGGAACAATAAAATATAAACTTTGATGTTGAAAAACATAAGCGTTTGTTATATTATATATATAACATATATAAAAGGAGGGATAGCCTTGTTAAAACTGCAAAACTTGTCTAAAACCTATAGTAAAGGAGAAGTTAAAGCCGTAGATAATATAAATTTGGATATTAAACCAGGAGAGATATTTGGTTTTTTAGGACCCAATGGTGCGGGCAAGACCACAACCATAAAGATGATAGTGGGTTTACTTAAACCAGATGATGGGAAAGTTTATATTAATGGAATAGATGCATGGGAAAATCCCATAGAAGCAAAAAGACAATTATCCTATGTACCAGATACACCAGAAATATACGATAAATTAAAGGGCATAGAATACCTTAATTTCATAGCCGATATGTATGAAGTGCCTAGGGAGATTAGACAGGAAAGAATGGAGAAGTACTTGGAAATATTCAATCTGAAACATGCCATAGGGGACATTATTGGCAGTTACTCTCATGGTATGAAACAGAAATTGGTGCTTATTTCTGCCCTAATCCATGAACCTAGTCTATTCATATTGGATGAGCCTATGGTAGGATTAGATCCGAAGTCCTCCTTTCAATTAAAGGAGATTATGAGGGAGAGATGTGATGAAGGAAAGACTGTGTTTTTTTCAACCCATATCTTGGAAGTAGCTGAAAAATTGTGCGATAGATTAGCCATTATCAATAAGGGGAAGATAATCGCCTTAGGTACTATGGAGGAACTACGTAGTCGTGCAGAAGAAAGGGAGTCCCTAGAAAAAATCTTCTTGGAGTTGACGGAAAATGAATAAGATATTATCCTTAGTCAAAACCGATTTAAATAATACCTTTGGCTTATCAGCATTACAATATAAACTTATAAATAAAAGGGATAGATTGCAAATTATCATTTTTGGTATTGTAATTCTTTCAGTTTTACCTTCTTATTTGATGCTAATAAAGGGATTATCTAATCTATACGAAGCCTATAATAGCATAGGACAGGAATCTATGTTTTTATTGAATGGATTTTTATTATCCCAAATGACCGTATTTATATTAGGAATACTCTATGTAATGTCAAAAAACTATTTTTCAAATGATTTAAATGTGTTGGTACCTTTACCACTGAAACCTAGGGAGATAATTGGAAGTAAATTTATATCTTTGATGGTCAATGAATATTTGACCTCTTTCCCAATTATACTTCCCTTTATAATTATATTTGGGTTTAAAGGAAATGAAGGTCTACTATACTGGCTATATGCTTTAATACTAATTATATTCTTGCCAGTAATACCTTTGGCTTTGGCTTCAATAGTGGTAATGCTCTTTATGAAGTATACGAATATTAGAGGTAGAAAGGATTTATTTCGAATTATTGGTTATTTTGTATTTATAATAGGCTTACTTGCTTTCCAATTTAAAATCCAATCTTTAGCCCAAAATGCCCTGATGGAAGGAGAGGACTTATTTATAAAAATAGCAACGGATTCAAATCTATTGGTTAAAAGATTAGGATTAAGTTTTCCACCAAGCATGTGGGGTGCATTAACTTTAAGCAATTATATTAGTATAATGGGTCTAGTAAACCTAATATTATTCGTAGGTTTATCTATATTAATATTTTTGGCAATGGTATATATAAGCGAAAGGGTATTTTTTGATGGTCTTATTGGGAATTTAGAAGTGGGTACCTTTAGAGGAAGTAGTGAGATTAAGGTATCAGACTACAGTAAAAGATTTCCTGCTTTTATAGCCTTGGGATTAAAGGAGATAAAAATGCTTATAAGGACTCCTGTTTATCTATTGAATTCTGTTGTAGGGGTAGTTATAGTACCTATATTATTGGTTCTGTCTACTTCCATGGATAGGAGTCAATCTATGGAAGGATTAAATATATTAATAAGTAGTTACTCTCATTTAATACCCCTTATGGGTGCTGGAATGATTACCTTATTGGGTATTATGAACTGTGTAGGGTGTACCACTTTTTCTAGAGAAGGTAGAAGTCTTTGGATTCAAAGGACACTACCTATAAAGGCAAGGGATCAAATATTGGGTCGAGTTTTATCTTCCCTTTTCGTACAGTTAATAGGAATTTTAGCGCTATTAGGAGCTATAGCTTATTTAGGCTTATTAAACTTAGAAGATGTATTTTGGATTACAGTACTGGGGATTTTAGGGAGTATTGCCACGACGGAACTGGGTATGATAGTAGACATACTTAGACCACTGCTTAATTGGGATAATCCACAAAAGGTTATGAAGCAGAATTTAAATGTATTAATAGCAATGGGAATAGGTTCCCTTTACCTATTGGGGATAGGATTTCTAGCATACAAACTATTGGATAAAATTAGTATTTTATTCATATATGGGATAATAGGTTTTATTTTCATTCTCACAACCATCCTATTCTATATACTCCTTAAGGGGTTGATAGAAAGGCAGTTTAAAATATTGGAGTAATATTATAGAAGGCATAATGAGAATTAAATCATTATGCCTTTTATATTTTGCTATTGGTATTATCAGTAAAATTTTTAAACCCTTTTAGTTTTCCATTTTCCCTTATTATAATGGATTAATATTGTAATTAATTCTCCAATTTCCGACGCTGTAAAGCTAATCCAGATATAGATTTCCGATAGGTTTAATACTTTAGTGGTGATTAAAAGCATGGTAATTTGTATACCCCATCTGGCAATGATGCTTGCCAAAAGAAAAGGGAGGTTGTAGCCAGAACCGGTAAATACGGAACCTAGCCCTATAGACCATCCAGCAAATATTAGAGATGGGATTAGAATCCTTACCATTGGAATTCCTATTCTTATGACTTCAAAATCGTTTATAAAAGTAGCCATTATTTTATCAGGCACCATTATGGATATGAGGGATATAAAGCTCATCATTATTACATTGACTAGGGCAGAAAATTTAGCTGCATCTATTGCTTTATCTATTTTTTCAGCACCTAGGGCCTGACCTACTATAGTACTTGCGCCTGATGATATACCAAAAATAGGCATAAGAGCGAAGCTAAACAGTCTAGAACCAATTCCCATAGCTGCTACCGTGTTGGTACCATAAATAGATACGAACTTTAATATGATTATGTTAGATAAGTTTCTCATTAGCATTTCTATACCCGTTGGCAGTCCTATGGTCAATAATTTTTTATCTATTTCCCAATCCAATTGAATTAGCCCTTTAAGGTTTATATTAATTTTCTTATTTCCTCTTAGCAATACATAGAACCCTAAAGCAAAGGCAATTATGGTAGAAATAACTGTGGCTAAAGCTGCACCAAATACCCCCATATTAAAGCCAGGTATGTTGGTTCCCGGTATCTTATCAAACATAAATATGGGGTCTAATATCATGTTAACTATGGAGGATATTATCATTATTCTCATAGGAGTTGTGGCATCTCCTAAACATCTTAGAGCAGTATTTACTGAATAGGATAAAAATAAGATGGGGAGGAAAAACATCCTTATATATCCATAATCTAAAGCAGCTTCAAGGACCAGTGGGTCTGATGTAAAAAATGATAGCATGGGTTTTAATATAACTGATGTTATAAGTGCCGAGACAATAGCCACTAGGGCTTTAAAGGTTAGAGTTTGTTCTATTATCCTTCTTGTCCGTTCAATATCCCCTTTTCCATAACTTTGTGTAATTAGAGAAACAGAGCTAGTACCTATAATTTCATTTAATACCGTTACCAACCAAAAAACAGTAGAGAAGATTGTAACTCCTGCCACTGCAGAAGCTGAGATTCTACCGACCCAAATCATATCCACCATATCGTATACTGCTTGTAAAACGAATCCAAGCATGGTAGGAATAGAAAGTTTAAGTAGGTTTTTTCTTAAATCCCCCATCAATAATTCATTATTTACTAAATTGCTCATCATATTCCTCCCTAAAAGTTATAAGGTGTCTTTGTCGATAAATATATACTAATACATTTTCAATATTAAGGCAATATTGAAAAATAATTATTATCTTACCTTGAAATCTTGCTATAATGAATACATAGAGAATTATTTCTTGAAGGAGGAAAAGGCTATGAAAATATACATAAGTGCAGACATTGAAGGTGTAACCGGGGTAACCCATTGGAATGAAACGGAAAAGTCTGAAGCTGACTATAAGGAATTTGCCCATCAAATGACCTTGGAAGTAAAGGCTGCCTGCGAAGGAGCCATTAATGCAGGTGCAGATGAAATTTGGGTAAAAGATGCTCACGATAGCGCTAGGAACATAGACCATAACCTATTGCCTAAAAGCACCAAGTTGATTAGAGGCTGGAGTGGCCATATGTTTTCTATGGTTCAAGAGTTAGACGAAACCTTTGATGCCTTAGTATTTATAGGATACCATTCAGCTGGAGGTACTAATGACAATCCTTTATCCCACACTATGAATACCAATATAGATTATATGAAACTAAATAGAGAATATCTATCGGAATTCCTTATCCATAGCTATATAGCATCTTATTTAAAGGTACCAGTAGTGTTTTTAAGTGGAGATTTAGGATTATGCAATGAGGTAAAGAAGATAAATGAAAATATAGTTACAGTGGCGGTAAAGGAGGGAAGAGGAAATTCCACTATAAGCATCCATCCTCAGTTGGCTTTAGAGCTGATAAGGGATGGCGTAGAGACAAGCTTAAAAAGGGATTTGTCTCTTTATAAAATAGAGCTGCCAGAGGAATTTAACTTAGAGATAAAATATAGGCAACATGCAGATGCCTTAAAGGCTTTAAATTATAAGGGAGTAGAGGCTATAGATTCCATGAGAGTTAGCTTTAAATCTAAAGATTTAATGGAAATAGTTAGAGCTATAAGGTTTTTAATATAGCCTAGAATGTAGTGAAATTATAATTAAAAACTTAAACAGAGGTAGATTAAATGAGCAGCATAAGTAAAAAGGCAGAAAACAGAATAATTAGAAAGAATATACTATCTATAATCCTGCCTATAACCCTTGAGAACGTTCTTCAGATGACATCTGGAATTATTTCCATGGCTATGGTAGGTAGGATCAACCCTATAGCCGTTGGGGCCATAGGGATGAGCAATATCGTCTTTAATATGATATGGGCTATATTTAGGGGGGTATCAACGGGAGTATCCGTATTCGTTGCTCAAGCTCATGGTGCTAATAACTACATTAAGTTGAAGAAAATCGTCACCCAGACCTTGTTTTTTTCAATCCTATTGGTTATAGTACTTCACCAGTTACTTTTTTGGAATGCTAATACTCTGCTAAAAATATTTGACCCTAGTCAAGAGCTATTAGCTAATGGTACATTGTATCTTAGAATCATTTCTTGGGGACTGCCTTTTATTACTGTCGTTTTAATAGTGGCTGGTGCCTTACAAGGCATGGGAAATGCTAAAACTCCTATGAAGATTGCTATGATAATGAATATTGTAAATATTACCTTTAGTTATGTATTCATATTCGGAAAGTTGGGAATACGGCCTATGGGATTAAAAGGAGCTGCATTCGGTTTATTGATAGCACAAATTATTGCAGCTATATTAGGATTAAAGGTGTTATTTGGAAAAGATGGAGTATTAACCACAATAGGAGATAAATCTCCCATTAATATTCAATTAAAAGAAGTATTGCCTGTATATAGGATAGGATTACCTACCTCTTTTGAAACTATATTCTGGGAAGGTGCAGCCATTCTAATGACTAAAGCTATTCTAACTTATGGAGAAATTGCTTATGCAGCTTATCAACTGGGCTTACAAGCTGAAGCTATTTCCTATATGCCAGCAGCTGGCTTTGGGATAGCAGCTACTACCTTTACAGGCCATGCTATAGGATCTAAAGATGGGGAGGAAGGAAGGAAATATATTCGACAGCTAATTAAATGGACAAGTATACTTACTCTATTCACAGGAGGAGTATTAGTTTTCTTCCCAAAGCAAGTTATGAGACTTTTAACCAATGATGGGGAGATTATAAAAATAGGTGCCATGTATCTATTTGTAATGGGTTTGGTGCAGATACCGCAAAATATTAACGGTGTATTCAATGGAGCCTTAAGAGGGGCTGGCTATTCTAAAATTCCAATGATAATAGCCATGTTAGGCTTGTGGTTGATAAGGGTACCTCTTTCCTTATTGGTTGCCTTTGTATTTAAGGTTAGTATTACTTTTATTTGGGTTGCCCTAGGTTTGGACTTAATATTCAGGTTTATCTGTGGTTTAATATTATTTATGAAAAAGGATGTATATGGCAGTAAATCTTTGATTGAAGGTGAATAAAATGATGGATATAGAATTGGCAAAAAGGTATTTGGAAGAAAAACGTTTGGCCATAGCTGTGGTAAAGGATGGGAAGCTAATATTTAGAAGTCAGGATAGGGGCATTAAACCCATGTATATATTGGCTTCCCAAATGAAAGAGCAAATAAAGGGTTCGTCTGTAGCTGATAGGGTAATAGGTAAAGCAGCAGCTATGCTTTCCATATACTTAGAAGTAAAAGAGGTATATGGAAAGTTAATGTCCAACAAGGCAGTGGAAATACTATTGGAAAACAACATTCCATATAGCTATGATGACTTAAGTCCTTATATTGAGAATAGGGATAGAACGGATATATGCCCTGTTGAAAAGATAGCTCTTAAGGCTCAAACTCCAGAAGAATTTCTTGCCCATTTAAAGGAGTTTTTAGGATATTAGAAGGAGGGATAAAATGGGTATACTCATTAAGAATGTTACCGTAGTGCCTATGAATAGTAAAGATGAGGTCCTGGAAGATACAAATATTTATATTGAAGGGGATAGAATAATTTCAATTGGGGAATTAAAAGAGAACTTTAAAATAGATAAAACCATCGATGGGAAAAACAAGGTGGCTATGCCTGGGCTAATTAATGCCCATACTCATATTGGTATGTCCTTACTTAGGAATTATGCCGATGATTTACCTTTACATGAATGGTTAAATGATAAAATATGGCCTATAGAAGCAAAGCTTACTGGAGACGATGTTTATTGGGGTTCTTTATTAAGCATGGTAGAAATGATCCAATCGGGTACTACTGCCTTCTGTGATATGTATTTTTTTATGGATCAGGTAGGAAAGGGAATAGAAGAAGCAGGCATTAGGGGAGTTTTAACTAGGGGAATTATAGAGGAGAAAGGACAAGAAATAGAAAAACTTGACGATACAAGGAGACTTTACAAGTCATGGCATGGAAATGCTAATGGAAGGATTAAGGTGATGGTAGCACCCCATGCCCCATATACTTGCAGTCCTAAATATTTAGAGGATATAATGGATTTAGCTTACGAATTAAATACTGGGATACACATTCATTTGTCAGAAACCAAAAAGGAAGTGGAAGATAGCTTTAAAACTTATGGCAAATCACCTATAAAACATGTATATGATTTAGGGCTATTTAAACTACCTACTATAGCTGCCCACTGTGTCCATGTTGATGAAGAAGATATTAAGATATTAAAGGATAACAATGTAAGCCCAGTAAATAATCCAAGCAGCAATTTGAAACTGGCCAGTGGATTTGCACCTGTAGACCAGATGCTCAAATCTGGAATTAATGTATGCTTAGGTACTGATGGGTCATCCAGCAATAATAATTTAAACATGTTTGAAGAAATTCACTTGGCTTCCATAGTTAACAAGGCAGTTAATATGGATGCTGTATCTGTGCCTGCTATAACAGCCTTGGAGATGGCTACCATCAATGGAGCTAAGGCCTTACTATGGGATGAAGAGATAGGCTCCATTGAAGTAGGTAAAAAGGCCGATATTATATTAATCGATATGTATAAATCACATCTATATCCACGGCATAATATAATTTCAGCATTGGCTTATTCGGTACAAGGTTCCGATGTAGATACGGTAATAGTGGATGGAAACATAATAATGGAAAATAGGGAAATAAAGACTTTAGATGTTGAAAAGATTATATTTAATGCAGAAAAAGTTGCTAAGGATTTGGTAAATAGATAAAAAATAAGGCAATGAACTAATGATAAGTTAGTTCATTGCCTTATTTTTTAACCAAAAGAAAAACTTTTGTATATGGAATATTATCAAAAAATAATCTTAATATCTCATCCCTTCATGAAGGATTATGTAGTATAATCTTTTATAGAGGAGTGAATATTATGGCATTTAAAAAAATAGATTTGGATGAAAAGATAATTTTGAAAAATAAGATTCCTTTATTGATAGAGGATGAGACTTGGGTCAAACTGTTTGGAGATGTGAACAACAAGGACATTCAATATGCTGAGGAGGAATTAAAAGAGCTGGTAGAAAGGAAAAGGGAATTGGAAAGAAGGCAAAAAACCCTTCAAAAGGATAAAACCATGGCAATGAAGATGATTTTAGGAATATCAAATGCTGTAAATAATGAAAACAAGGTTCATACTGTTGGATTACTAGATGAATATAAGGAAAAAATAGAGGGAATTAACGAGGAGTTAGATGATATAACTTATCAATTGGAAACCCTCCCACAAGAAATTAGGGAATTAAACTTCCAACTGTTAGAGGCTACAGTTTACTATGGTTATAAAGAACTTAAAACAAGAGAGTCCAAATTAAAGGAAATTGTTGATGAGTTGGAAAGGCTGAGGAAAAGGATTAAAGTATTGATCAATGAGAAATACGACTATGAAGAATGGATAAATTTAACTTATTCTTTCTTACATGGGCTATTAGGTAGGGAGGAAACTGAAAAATTGGATGAGCGAATATTGGAATAAAGGGGAATCTTTATGGTTTTAAGAAATGGAGTAGATATAGTTAAAGTATCCAGAATTGAAGAAATGCTGATGAATAAAAGGGAAAGCTTTTTGAGGAAAGTATTTACCCAAACTGAAAAGGAATATATAGAGAAGAAAAGATACAATCCTCAAACTGTATCCGGAATATTTGCTGCAAAAGAGGCTTTGTCAAAGATGTTAGGAACTGGCATTGGGAAAATAAACTGGAAGGACGTAGAAGTACTCCATGACGATAATGGAAAGCCCTTTGTAAGCCTGTATGGTGAAGGGCTGAAAATTGCCAAAAAATTAGGTATTATAAATATTCAATTGTCTATATCCCATGAAAGAGAGTATGCTATAGCTTTTGTAATAGGGATGGAAGGGACTAAAGAAGAAATAACTATTCCTCCTGAGATTAAAAACATATTACCTAAAAGGAAGGAGAATTCACATAAAGGTACCTTTGGTAGACTAGGAGTAATTGCCGGTAGTAAAGGTATGACTGGATCTGCCTATTTAACTACTATGGCAGCTCTCAAAAGCGGCAGTGGACTAGTTTATACTATCATCCCCAATAGCTTATGTGATATTTTTTCAGTGAAATTGACAGAGGCCATAATTAAACCTGTAGAAGATAGGGGAACTGGTCATTTTGTTTTTGATTCCTTTAAGGAAATAGAAGAAATAATAGGAGATATGGATGTCTTAGCGATTGGACCTGGGATAGGGGTTGATGAATCTAGAATAGAATTAGTGGAGAGGATACTTTTAACCTATCAAAAGCCGATAGTATTAGATGCTGATGGCATAAATTGTATTTCAAAGGGCAATCCAGAGGTATTGAGAAATAGAAAGGGTGATACTATAATAACCCCTCATCCTGGAGAACTTTCAAGGCTATTAAATGTAGATACTAAAACTATTCAAGGGCAGCGGTTAGAATATTCTAAATTTGTTTCTAATAAATATAATGTAATAAACGTATTGAAAGGGGCTAATACTGTAGTTACTAGCCCAAAAGGAGATGTATATATAAATACAACGGGAAATCCTGGAATGGCGACTGCTGGTAGCGGAGATGTTTTGACTGGTGTCATTGCCAGTTTTGTAGGGCAAGGAATACCTTCATATGAAGCAGCTTTGCTGGGGGTATACTGTCATGGATTGGCAGGAGATTTGGCTAAGAGAGACAAAGGAGAGTATGGATTGATTTCTGGAGACATACTTGCTAATATTCCTTATAGCATAAAGGAGTTTGAGCTCTTAAGTTAGCATCATAAGATTTGCAAAAATGAAAAAGTTCAAAAAATTTAGTATAAAAAGAAGGATTTTGTCCATAACAGGTTGAATATATTAGATGAAGTAATATTTGGAAGCATATGGCAATGCAAGAGGTGGTAAGATGGATATATTGAAGGATTTGAGACCTGTTTGGGCAGAGGTTAATTTGGATAATTTAGCTCATAATATGAGAGAAGTAAAGAAAAATGTGAATAAAGGCGTTTCGATAATGGCTGTAGTCAAAGCAAATGCATATGGTCATGGGGCTATTAAATCCGCTGAGACCTTCTTAGACAACGGGGCAGAACGATTAGCCGTAGCAACTTTATCGGAAGCTCTGGAACTAAGAAAGGCTAATATAGATGTTCCTATACTTATTCTAGGCTATACTCCCAAATCACAATATTCAAAGGTGTTAAAATATGATATTACCCAAACCATATGGGATTATGAAAGTGCTAAGGTCATTTCGGATGCTGCTGCTCAATTTAATAAAAAGGCTATTGTCCATTTAAAGGTTGATAGCGGCATGGGGCGGGTAGGACTTTTGTGCAGAGATGAGACTATTGAAGCTATAATCAAGATTTCTAAACTTCCCAATCTGGAGATAGAAGGGATTTATACCCATTTTGCTACTGCCGATGAAAAGGATAAAGCTTTTACTAAGGTTCAGTATGAAAGGTTTATGGAAATAATTGAGGCATTGGAAAAGAAGGGATTATTTATTCCTATTAAACATGTATCTAATAGTGCAGCTATAATAGACCTACCAGAATATAACCTAAATATGGTCAGAGCAGGTATTATGTTATATGGCTTTTATCCTTCTAATGAAGTATGTAAAGATAAGGTGCATTTAAAACCCGCAATGAATTTGAAGGCCAGGATTTCCCATGTAAAAAGGGTTCCAAAAGGTACTGGAATTAGTTATGGTCAAATATTCGTTACTGAAAGGGAGTCTAAAATTGCTACCATTCCCATAGGCTATGCTGATGGCTTTACAAGGCTTTTAACCTCTAAAACTGAAGTTTTCTTAAAAGGGAAAAGGATACCAGTTGTAGGTAGAATATGTATGGATCAATGTATGTTAGATGTTACCGATTTAGATAATGTGAAGGTAGGAGATGAGGTAATATTGTTTGGCTATGGGAAAGAAGGGGTCCCCCATGTAGACGAGGTTGCAAATAGATTAAATACTATAAACTATGAAATAGTTTGTATGGTTGGAAGGAGGGTTCCTAGAATATATGTAAAAAATGGAGAAATAATAGATGTAATAGATTATTTATTGGAATAATCCATATTTGAATAAATATCTATTTATATTGACACACTTAATGCTAAGGATATATAATTGACTTATACTTGTGGGCTTTTTTGGTTTTATATAACTTGCTTGGGGGTGGAAATTCAATGGCTGAGACTAAGAGGATTACGGTTAGCCTACCAAATAGTTTGTTAAAAGAGGTAGATTTTATCGTCTCCATGGAAAAGAAGAATAGGAGTGAATTCATTAAAGAGGCTATGAAATTATATATTCGCGAAAAAAGGCGCATGGAAGTTTCTCAAAGATTGAAGGATGGATATGTTGAAATGAGTAAGATAAACTTAGCTCTTGCTGAAATTGGCTTTGAACAGGATATGGCAGAATTAAGCCAATATGAAACAAATTTAACTGGGTGTGAAAAAATGTGAATATAAAAAGAGGAGATGTTTTTTATGCTGACCTGAGTCCTGTTGTTGGTTCAGAGCAAGGTGGAATAAGACCAGTTCTCGTTATCCAGAATGATATAGGGAATAAGTACAGTCCTACTACCATTGTAGCTGCTATTACTTCTCAAATAAATAAAGCTAAGCTACCTACCCATGTGGAAATCAGTGCTCCAGAGTATGGACTTCCAAAAGATTCTGTAGTGTTATTGGAACAGGTTAGAACCATTGACAAGAAGAGACTGCGAGAAAAAATAGGCAGATTCAATGATGAAATGATGGCTAAAGTAGATGAGTGTCTAAAAATAAGTTTAGGTCTTATAGACTTATGAAAATTTAATAGGAGTGCTTTCTATAATGAGTATCAAAAGGCTTCCCCATAATATTTTCGGTAGGAGCCTTTTTTCTTTTATTTAAAAGGCAGCTAAATTGTAGTATAATCAAATGAAGAAGGGTAATATATACGGGAAAGAAGGTGTTGAATTTTGTCGGATAAAGAAGATTTAATTTATACATGTAAGTTGAGCAGTCAATTGTCTAAGGAAGAAAAAGAAGGATTTTTACAAGTCTTCAATAGGGTTTTTAACACCAATTATGATTTAGAATGGTTTAATTGGAAATACTTAGATAATATTTATGGAGATTCATATATTGTTTTGGCTTATGATAAGAACAAGGTTATCGGAATAAGAGCCTTTTGGAGGAACGATATAGGGAATTATCTATGCTACCAACCTTGTGATACAGCCGTATTAAAGGAATATAGGGGAAGGGGTATATTTACAAAAACAAGCTTAACAGCCTTGGAAAACACGAAAGGAGCCTTTATCTATAATTTTCCCAATGAAAACTCTTTGCCAGGGAATTTAAAACTAGGTTGGAAGATAGATAGATTCGCATATTTAGAACCTGTATTTAATAAGGTTAGATTAAAGGATGAAACCCATTTTATAGATGACGACTATTTAATGTGGAGATTTATTAAATCTCCAATAAAAAAATATCACTATTGTCAAAAAGGTGGGGAATTTTACCTGCTATTTAATAGGGGAAAAAATATTTATTATGTATTAGGAAGGTTTAATGGAAAATTTAAAGACTATTTTATTAAAGCTAGTTTTCCTATATTGTTTAAATATACTACCAATAAGACTATCATATATAAAATATTTAAAAACAAGGCTACTATAGTTTTTTATAATAATGGAATAGAAGTTGAAGAAAGGATACCTATTCCCGAGTATAAGGCAGATTACTTTTAATAATTAAAAGAGGAGGAGATTAGATGAAAGCTGCCAATTTCAAGAAAGTTTTATCTGGGTTAATTATAATATTGGTAATTTTAGGAAGTGTATTTGTTTTTTCAGAGCCAGGCTCGGAAACAGACCCTTTGGTGTCATTGAGCTATTTAGAGAAAAAAATAGATGAACTAAAACAATACATAGATAACAGATTATTGAACATTGGAGAGAATAATAATTTGTCTAATACCTTTGTAGTGGTGGAGATATCATCTGGCCAATCTATTATTGGGAAAGGGGGAACAGAGATTATACTGAGAGGGGGAACAGGAAATGGACCTGGAAAAGCGAAGATAGTAGCCATGGGTAAAGATGGCCTATCGGATTTAACAGATGGAAAGGATTTAAAAAGGGGTGAAGAAGTACCTTTAAATCATTTATTGATAGTCCCAAGAGATGATGGAAGAGGAGTTCATGCTATTAATGATTCTGTGTTTTTAGTTAGAGGAGAGTATGAAATAATACAAGGATTAACGGAGGAAGTGAATTAGTTGTTAAAGAAGTTTGTTAAAATCATTTTGAAATATCCTATTATATTACTCAATAATGTATTTTTGCATGTGTATTACAGCTTATGTGAAAAAGGAACCTATGAGAAAACTACTGCTTTCTCGGATAAGAACAACAAGATATTATTTATAGCGCCCCATGTAGATGATGAAACCATTGGAGCGGGAGGAACTCTTTTAATGCATGGGGAAAAAGGGGATCGGATAGTCTGCTTATATGTGGCAGATGGAGGAGGAGCGGTATCTAATCTAGATAAGGAATCCTTAATTCAATTGAGGAAGGAAGAAGCTAATAAGATAAAGGACCTAATTGGGATGGACAAAGTGTATTTTTTAGATATTCCCGATGGACAAGTTATAGTTAAGGATAAATATATCGATAAAGTCTATTCCATTTTAATCAAGGAGAATCCAGATATTATCTATGTTCCTTTCCTTTTGGATGGTCATATAGACCATGTAAATAGTGCGAGGATAGTTATTGAGAGTATAAAACGTTGGAATAGTAGTTTTAATCATATTTATATGTATAGCGTAAATACTCCTATTAGGCCAGATATTATTAATTCAATTACTATAATGGATAAGCATTTATTCCAAAAGAAAAACAGCCTATATCGTGTATTTGAATCTCAATATGTTATGGGATTTGATGCTTTTATGTCGGTTAATAGGGCATTAAGGCTTATTGCAAAGGAAGGTTATGCTTTAGAAGGATTTGTAAAAGGAGATTTAGATAAGATAATTGAATTTAACGATATCCTTATTGAGGAGAAATTTAATCCTTATGAATTTAGGCAACTAAGCAGTAGATATAATTTAATCCTAAGCTATATGAAGAATAAAAAATTGAAGGATAAATACATGGATATATTAAAAAAACTCTAATCATATGAAAGTTTAGCCGAAAGGAGAATGGCTTTGAATATACTCCAAATAATTTTCAGTATAGAAAAGGGCGGTACAGAAACCTATTTGTATAATTTACTAGACAATCCTGAAGAAGATGTGAATTATTTTGTAATATGTGACCATGAAGGGACTAACCATGAAAAAATTTTAAATAGATGCAGTAATGTGGAAATAATGAAGATGAGAAATGTATTCGATATAGTGGCTGCTAGGAAAGTAGCCAAATACTGTAAAGAGAACGATATTGATATAATCCAAACCCATTTTTTGAGGGAAAATTATATTAGCGTTTTATCAAAAATATTTAATCCAAGGGTTAAAATAATATGGACCACCCATTTAATTGCAGAAAATAATAGTATAATTAAGTTTTTCAATAGAATCTTTTCCAAATTTGTAGATAGGATTGTATGTGTTTCTAAAGCTGTGGAATTATCCTTAATAAAAGAAGGCATATCACCAGATAGGATCCAGGTGATATACAATGGGGTGGACACTGATTATTTTAAGCCTTTGGGAGATGGATTTATAAGGGATGAGCTAAATATTGAAAAGGATACCCTTGTATTAACTACCATATCGAGATTTAGGAAGGAAAAGGGTTATAGCTTTTTGATTGAAGGATTAAATGAGTTAAAAAAATATATTGCAAATTTTAAAGCGTTATTA
Organism: Tepidimicrobium xylanilyticum; assembly: GCF_900106765.1. Taxonomy (NCBI): domain Bacteria; kingdom Bacillati; phylum Bacillota; class Tissierellia; order Tissierellales; family Tepidimicrobiaceae; genus Tepidimicrobium; species Tepidimicrobium xylanilyticum. The sequence goes on along the minus strand of NZ_FNNG01000003.1, from coordinate 140,798 downwards.
GTAGGAGAAGGAGAAGATCAAGGTTTTATTAGAGAAAAGGTAAAAGAGTATGACTTGGAAAATCATGTGATCTTCTTAGGGTATAGAGAAGATATTCCTGAAATACTAGCAGCTACCGATATTTATATATCTCCTTCCGAAAATGAGGCCATTTCATTTTCTATTATAGAAGCATTATCCTGTGGTGTACCTGTTGTAGCTACCGAGGTTGGAGGAGTTCCAGAAATATTCGAAAAGGGCCATGTGGGAGTTTTAATACCCTTTGGAGATAAAGATAGATTTGCCAAAGTAATTGTTGAATTATATAATAATAATCAGCAGTTAAATTCATTTAAATCGAATTGTAGGGATATGGTAATAAAGAATTTTTCTCAAATTAGTATGCTAGAAAAAACGCACAATTTATATTATGACTTGATTAAAGGATAAATAGATTTAGGAAATATATAAAAGGAGGGTCGAACCTATTATACAATAGGTTAATATAATGAAAGTTTTACATTTAATTAGTGGAGGAGATACAGGAGGGGCTAAGACCCATGTAATAAACTTATTGCAAGAGTTAAACGAAAGAATTGATGTAAAGATTATTTGTTTTATTAAGGGCGAATTCTATTATGAGGCTAAAGAAAAGGGAATCAATATTCAAGTTTTTGAGCAAAAAAAGCGTTATGATCTATCTATCATAAAAAGATTATTGGAAGAAATCAAAAAAGAAGAATATGATTTAATCCATTGCCATGGGGCTAGGGCAAATTTTATTACGTATATCCTAAAAAGGTTTTGTCATATTCCTGCTGTGACTACAATACACAGCGATTATAAATTGGATTTTAAAGGGAACTTTTATAAAAATCTTATTTATAAAAATATTAATTATTTTTCACTGAAACATATTGATTATTATATTGGGGTTTCTGAAAGTTTTAGAGAAATGCTTATAGATAGAAAGTTTGACCCTGATAGGGTAATGACGGTTTATAATGGGATAAATGTGAAGGAAGTTGAATCAGCAAATATAAATAAAAGCTTCTTGCAGGAATATGGAATAATTCTAGATGAAAACACAATAAAGGTAGGGATTTTGGCTAGGTTATATCCTGTAAAGGGAGTGGATGTATTTATAAAAGCTGCCCATAAGGTATTACAAGAAAGACAGGATGTTGAATTTTTTATTGCAGGTGATGGGGAAGAGCGCGAAAACCTATTAAAATTATCAGAAGATTTAGGGATTGATGACAAAGTACATTTATTGGGATATATTCGAGATCCATATAGCTTTATCAACCAAATGGATATAAATACCAATACTTCTTATAGTGAAAGTTTTCCTTATGTAATTTTAGAAGGTGGGGTATTTAAAAAACCTATAATAGCTTCCAATGTGGGTGGAATAAAGGATTTGGTAACTGATGGAGAAACTGGATTAATGTTTGAACCTGGAGATATAGATACTTTAGCAAAGCATATGTTGACATTAATCAAGGATGAAGAGTTAAGAAAGTTCTTGGGCAATAATCTATACGATAAAATTAATAAACTTTATACATCAGAAAAGATGGCAGATAAACAGATATTAATTTACCAACAAATATTAGGTAGGTGATAATATGAAGAGAAAATTTAATTGGATAGATATTGCAATTATCTGTATATTAGTGGCAATTTTTTATGTTGGATATTCATTTGTATTGAAACCTAGCGGTACTTCCGTAGAGAAGGTACCTGTAGAGATAACCTATAGAGTAGAAGGAGTTTTAATGGAATCTGTCAATGGCATTAAAATAGGAGATATTTTTAAGGATAAGGATACTAACCAGGTTATAGGAGAAGTTGTGGCTAAAGAGGTAACGGATGCCTATGAATTAGTGGAAACTGGTGATGGGAGAATAGTGAAGAGCAGAAGACCAAATAGATATGATGTATATATAACTATTAGGGGAGATGCTATAATTACCGATGATTATATCCGTATGGGAGGCAGAGACATGAGAATTGAGGGTACAGTATTTTTGAAGAGTACTTTGAGTTCCGTAAAATCCATTATTACAGATATTAATATACTTGAATAATTCTAGGGAGGAAAGGAAAATGCCTTTATTAGATAAGAAGGGAAGAATTTTTGGGAAATTTAATATACTGGACTTATTTATAATACTTATGGTTTTAATTTTAAGTATAGGTGGTTTTTATAAGATCAGTAGGGCTAATCCAACTGATATGATAAGGCCCAAACCTATTGAATTAAAGATTATAGTTATGAATCGAGAAAAAATAGGCGTGGATGTGATAAAGGAAGGGGATATATTGAAAGAATATGATACAGGGACGATACTAGGGCAAATAAAGAAAGTGGAAGTATATCCAGCATCTACTGAAGTGGTAACGACAGAAGGTGAGATAAAAGCAGCTGAGATTCCAGACAGATATGATTTAATAATTACCATAGATGGAGAGGCTATAGTAACTGATAATTCTATAATATCTGGAAAAAGTGAATTGAGAATAGGCAATAAATTGGTTCTAAGGACAAAAACCTATGCTCTGGACTCTATAATATTAGAAGTGAATGTAAAAGAGGAATAGAGGTGAGTTTGTGGTTTTGAATTTACTGATAGATTTGTGGAAGGATAGCTTTATATGTAGAATATTATCAATAATTAAAAAGGTATTTATTAATAGTTTAAATAATAGCTTCATTATTTCTACTCTCTTAAAGGATGGAAATATTTACGGCAAAAATGGTTTACTATTAAAGACTGTTGAAAGGCTTCATGGAGGTATTATCAAATTATTAAAATGGATTAGGGGAATCTTTTACAAATCCATATCTAATAGTTTGCTAATTAACCTAGTAAACTCTGTTATGGGAACTATTGCTTCCGATATCTATAGATTCATGTTTACAGCTATAGGCACAAGCATATGTACCTTTGGAGTACTATCCTTTATTAAAGGAGTATATTCAATTAAAAGAACCCTATTTATCATAGTTTTAGGGATTTTACCTTTTGTATTTGGATGGCTAAATATTGAAATGGACTTGGTTTTCAAGGATAGCAAGTTTATAAGAATAATAAAGAAAATATTCGACTACAACAGCTAAACAATTTATAGGAGAGAGATATATGGAAAACTATCTTAGAAAGAATAAAGTTAATATAATAGGGCTCATATTTGGATTATTAATAGGAATTATATTATTCCTATTTCCACTAACAAAAGGATTAAAAATGATATTAGGGATTATTGGAGTGGTGCTGGTATTATATAAGCCTGAATTTGGATTATATTTTACGGTAATAACGCTACCACTTATCTCATTTAGATATGTGGCTTTGTTATTTGGATTAACAGCTATTTCTTTTGGATTGAAAATGCTTATAGATGAAGATTTTCGTTTTAAGAAAATACCTATTAAATACTCAATAACATTCTTTTTAGTTCCTTTAGTTTTTGCAGCTATAACTTCCTTTACCTTAAAACAGAGTATTGTGAAGCTAATAGTATATATCATTGCTTTTTTATTCCTATTTTTATCTATGAACTTGATAGATGACAAACGCAAGCTATATTACTTAATAATTGCATTGATTATTGCTGCTACTATAGTAGGGCTTTATGGTTTATATCAATATAAGACGGGAATTGAGTTGAAGGAAAGCTGGATAGATAAGGAGCAAAATCCAGATATTCAAACGAGGGTAATATCAACTTTTGATAACCCTAATATATTAGCCGAATATCTGATACTTACTATTCCCATAACCTTTGCTCTTATATATAATACAGATAGTATATTGAAAAAGTTATTATTTCTTTTAGGATTGATTATTCAGGGGCTATGTATTTTGCTTACTTTTTCTAGAGGTGGTTGGCTTGGACTATTTTTGGCCATGCTGATATTTGCAATTTTTGTTGATAGAAGACTATTATTATTATATATATTAGCAGGAATGGGTTTAATTATAATTAGCCCTAAAGCAATAATGACTAGACTATCAACTATTGGAAGCATGGAGGATAGTTCTAACGCTTATAGGATTCCTTTATGGAAAGCTACTATACAAATGATTAAAGATCACTGGATTAATGGAATTGGTCTGGGAATAAATGCTTTTAGAGCCATATATCCACGTTATATGAGACAGGGGATAGTGGCTGTGCATTCTCATAATGTATTTTTACAAATGTTTTTAGAATCGGGAGTATTTGGCTTTATAGGATTTATAGCTTTTATATTTAATTCAATTAGGGTAAGCTTGATAACTTTTGTTAAGGGAGTAGATGTTAGAATCAAAAGGATCAGTGTATCAGTAATTGCATCAATATTAGGGGTACTTTTTCATGGGCTAGTAGACCATATTTTCTTTAACGATAGGATTATTTTGATGTTTTGGATATTAATTTCAATTGGAATTGTAGGATATATTTTAGAGTTCAGCGATAAAGAGGAGTTAGAAAGCTTCTAGTCTATCAACTATAATAAAGGAGTTTTTTATAATGAAGAAAGTTTTAATATCTGGCTACTATGGATTCGATAATAGTGGGGATGACGCCATATTAAAAGCAATTGTCAAAGATTTAAAGGCAGAGGATGAGTCTATACAAATAACTGCATTTTCCAACAACCCTACTTTCACAGAGCAGATATATGGTATTGAAGCTGTAAATAGATTTGGCATTGTTGATATAATAAGGTCTATTAGGGGTTGTGACCTGTTTATATCTGGGGGAGGAAGCCTATTACAGGATGTAACCAGTACCCGTTCCCTATTATACTATTTAGCCCTAATAAAATTAGCCAAGATATTCAATAAACCTGTAATGGTTTATGCCAATGGCATAGGTCCTATTAATGGAAAGATGAATAGATACATAACTAGGAATATTTTAGAAAAAGTGGATTTAATTACTCTAAGGGATGAGGATTCTAAGAGGTTTGTTGAGGAATTGGGAGTTAGTAATGAAAATATGTATGTAACGGCGGATCCAGTGTTTACTCTAGAGCCTACCGATGAGAAGACTATAGCAGGGCTATTTAAGGCAGAAGGGATAGATGACAATAAACCCTTAATTGGAATTTCGGTTAGAAACTGGACAAATGCAGAAAATTTAGTATCAATTTTAGCTAAAGCTATAGATTATATTGTAGAAAAATACCAAGCAAATGCCATATTAATTCCAATGCATTATCCTGAAGATCTATCCATTAGCAATAGTATATTAGATAGAGTTGCCACTAAAAATTGCTATATCATTTCTAAAAAATATAGTGTAGAAGATATAATGGGTATAATTTGTAGAACAGAGATAATAATAGCCATGAGGCTTCATTCCCTAATATATGCAGCAACTCAAAAAGTACCCATGGTTGGGTTAGTATATGACCCTAAAATAGAAGGGTTTTTGAAATCCATTGGAATGGATAGTATGTGTTCCGTTGAGGATTTAAAATATGATGAACTTATTTCCAATATAGATTATGTATGGCAAAATAGGAGGCATTTGGAGGAAAAGTTAAAGGAAATAGATATACATATGAGGCAACAAGCTCTAAGGAATGTACACATGGCTTTAGAATTATTACGGGAATAGGTGGTTTTATGGAAAGTGTAAGTGTATTTGGAATAAGGATAGATAATATTACCTTAGAAGAAGCAAGTAGGACTGTTGAAGAGTATCTTATGGAAGATGGATTAAAAACCATATCAACCCCTAATACTGAAATTGTAATGAACGCTAAAGATGATGAGTACCTAAGGAGAATAATAAATGAAAGCGATTTAGTAATTCCAGATGGTATTGGACTTATATATGGCTCAAGAATCCGGAAAAAGCCTCTCAAGGAGAGGGTTACCGGTTTTGACCTTTCCATAAAGTTATTAGAGATTGCCAATAAGAAGGGTTATAGCTTATTTTTATTGGGTGGAAAGGAAGGAGTCGCTAAAAGAGCTGGTGAAAATATCAAAATTAAATATCCCAATATAAGATTAGCAGGATATCATCATGGATATTTCAAGGGTAGTCATACTGGACATAAGGATTATGAAGAAGAATTGGAAATAATAGATAAGATTAATAAGTCCAAACCAGATATAATATTTGTTGGATTTGGATTTCCAAGACAAGAAATTTGGATAGCTGAAAATAAAAACAGGATTTATGGAAAAGTTATAATAGGCAATGGAGGAACCATGGATATTTTATCTGGGGATTCTAAACGAGCTCCTGAAATTTTTCAGAAGCTTGGTTTGGAGTGGTTATATAGATTGATCAGGGAGCCTAAGCGCATTAAAAGACAGGTAGTATTGCCTAAATTTATGCTGTATGTATTATTCTCTAAGGATGCTATTCAATAAATAGGAGGCCAATATGGAAAAGGGAAAGGTGGGAAAATATTTATTAAACTTAATAGGAATAGCTTTAGGCGTATTCTTGTTGGCAATTGGATTAACCTTTTTTTTAGAACCCAATACCATTGCTCCAGGAGGAGTAACTGGTTTTGCTATTGTGTTTAAGAAGGTTACAGGCATCCCTGTCTACATAACCAATCTTGCAATAAACATTCCACTATTTATAATTGGGATAATGGTATTGGGGAAGAATTTTGGATGGAAGACCTTATATGCAACAGCCCTACTATCCCTATTTCTAAAGATTATACCTGCTCAAGCAGTTACTCAAGATTTACTGCTATCCTCCATATTTGGAGGTTTAGTTGCGGGTATAGGCTTAGGAATAGTTTTTAAGTTTGGTGGTACTACTGGAGGAACGGATTTAGCTGGTGCTATATTAAATAGGTTCTTTCCCACCTTAAGTTTGTCCACTTTCATGATGATGATAGATGTGGTGGTAGTAGCTTTTGCAGGCATCGTAGATAAAAAGGTGGAAACTTCCCTTTATTCTGTAATATCCATGTATATAACCGTTAAGGTTATCGACATGATATTAGAAGGAATTGGCTATTTAAAAGGATTTATAATTATTACTAGTAAACCCGAAGAGATAAGCCAAAGAATAATGGAGGACTTAGATAGAGGTGTTACCCTTTTTAAAGGAAAAGGAATGTATACAAAAGAGGAAAAGGATGTGCTTCTATGTGTAGTTAATAGGTATCAATTTACAAAGGCCAAGGATATAGTCTATAACATTGATAAAGATGCTTTCATTATGGTTACAGAAATGTCAGAAGTTTTAGGAGAAGGATTTGAAGAAATTAAAAAGTAATAGGAGGTATGGAAATGGAAAATTATAGTTACTTGGAAAATGTAGCCAAGAAAATTAGGATTAGTATAATCGAAATGCTAAAGGAAGCTAAATCTGGCCATCCTGGAGGCTCTCTTTCAGCGGCTGAAATTCTTACAGCCCTTTATTTCAAGGAAATGAATGTGGACCCTAAAAATCCCAAGTGGGCTGATAGGGACCGATTCGTCCTATCCAAGGGACATGCTGCACCGGTGCTTTATGCTGCTTTAGCTGAAAAGGGATATTTCCCTAAAGAGGAGTTATATAGGCTTAGAAAAATAGATTCTATGTTGCAAGGCCATCCTGACATGAAAGGTACACCGGGAGTAGATATGACCACCGGTTCTTTAGGCCAGGGCTTAGCAGTTGCAAATGGAATGGCCTTAGCAGGAAAACTTGATGGAAGAGACTACAGGGTATATGTTTTAATTGGCGATGGAGAATGTCAGGAAGGTATAATCTGGGAAGCTGCCATGTTAGCAGCCCATTATAAACTTGACAACATTACTGTTTTTTTAGACCATAATGGATTGCAAATTGATGGGGCCAATGAAGAGGTAATGGATATAGAGCCTATAGATGAAAAATTCAAATCCTTTGGCTGGCATGTAATGAAAATTGATGGGCACTCCTTTGAGGAAATATTCAAGGCTCTAGATGAAGCTAAAAATATTAAGGGCAAGCCCTCCATTATTATAGCTAAAACCGTTAAGGGAAAAGGGGTGTCCTTTATGGAGAATGTAGCAGAGTGGCATGGCAAGGCACCTAATGAAGAAGAAACATTGAAGGCATTAGAAGAACTAGGAGGTGGGATAAATGGCTAATATGGTAGCAACTAGAGATGCCTATGGTGAAGCTTTGAAGGAATTAGGAGAGAAAAATAATGATATAGTGGTGTTAGATGCAGATTTATCAGGTTCAACTAAAACTATCGTTTTTAAAAAAGCCTTTCCAGAAAGGTTTATTAATGTGGGAATTGCAGAACAGAGCTTAATTGCAACAGCAGCAGGATTAGCAACAGCAGGTAAAATTCCTTTTGCAAGTACCTTTGCGGTATTTGCTTCAGGAAGAGCTTTTGAAATAATAAGGAATTCCGTATGTTACCCAAAACTAAATGTAAAAATAGCAGCAACCCATGCGGGATTGACGGTAGGGGAAGATGGTGCGACCCATCAGGCTTTAGAAGATATAAGTATAATGAGAAGTCTTCCAAATATGGTAGTTATAAATCCTGCCGATGCTGTGGAGGCAAAGCAATGTATTTATAGGGCAGCAGAATATGATGGGCCTGTATACATTAGATTGGGAAGAAGTAAGGTACCAGTAATATTCGATGAAACCTATAGGTTTGAAATAGGTAAGGGAGTAGAGTTAGTAGAAGGTAATGATGTAACCATAATTGCAACTGGAATAATGGTTGAAAAGGCATTAAAGGCTGCTGAAGAATTGGGTAAAGAAGGTGTTTCTGCAAGAGTCATCAATATATCCACTATCAAACCAATAGATGAAGAGATAATCATTAAGGCAGCAAAGGAGACTAAGGGAATAGTTACTATTGAAGAACATAGTATAATTGGAGGATTAGGTAGTGCTGTAGCAGAAGTATTGGTAGAAAACTATCCTACCCATCTAGAGAGAATTGGTGTCGAGGATACTTTTGGTGAATCGGGAGATGGCAATAAGCTCCTTGAAAAGTATGGGTTAAATGAAAAGAATATCATCGATAAAGCAAAGAGAATATTATCAAAATAGCATTTTAGATAATATAATATAGCACCAGCATATTTTGGTGCTATATTTTTTCATAAATACATAAACCAATCTCTCCAAGAATAGGATAATATAAAAGGTAAGGTTGGAGGGATGGAGTTGAAAAAAAAATATATGTTTGGAATAATCATAATATTGATTTTAGGGGCCCTTTTTGTTCCCAAAATATTAAGCAAGGAGGATAAAAAGGTGAAATTCAAAGTATTGGAATCATCTGAAATACCAGAAAAAATAAAGGAAATACTTCCTAAATACTTATCTGAAGAAAGAGCTATAACTTGTAGATTAGGTGATGAAATATATGTATTAGTGACAAGAGGAGAAAAACAGACCGGGGGCTATACTGTAAATGTGGACAAAATCATCATGGAAAAGAAGAACAAAGATGATTTTGATTTAGTAGTTTATGCCAAGTTTAAAGATCCAGATGCTAATGACATTGTAACCCAGAGTTTTTCATATCCTTTCACCATAGTAAAAACGAACTTAGATAAGATGCCTGAAAGCATCAGATTAGAAGTAGATTATGTGAAATAAAACCGATTATGGCGCCTAATAGGCGTCTTAAATTTTATAGGTATCTATGAAAAAAGTTAAGTTCGATTAAATAGTTAATAAAAATATTTTACGAACAATTAGAATGTACCATGAAACAAACTGGGTATATTATTTTAAAGGGGGTGGAATATTTGGATAAGTATTTAGTACCTGTAGAGAAGCTGAAGAAAAAATGTGATCCTAATCTATTTGAATATGATACAACAGAGTATTTACCTGCATCAAGAGAATTAATTGGGCAAAATAGAGCTATGGAGGCCCTAAAATATGGACTTTCCATCCAAAGAAAGGGGTATAATATTTATGTTTCAGGCTTAACAGGGACTGGAAGAAATAGCTATTCTTATCTAGTTGCTAAGGAATTTGCAGAAAAGAGGAAAGCTCCTAAGGATTGGTGCTATGTATTCAATTTTAAAAGGCCTAAATGTCCTAAAGCAATAGGCATGGAGCCAGGACAGGGGAAAGAATTTAAGAAAGACGTGGAACAGGTAATAAAAGCTATAGGTACAGAAATTCCCAAAACTTTAACTTCTAAGGAATATGAAAATAATAGGAATTTATTATATACGACTCATCAAAAAAGAGCCCAAAAGATAATAAACGAATTAAACGACTTAGCTAAACAATATAATTTTATTTTCAGACATACTGAAAAGGGAATATTGAGTATACCGTTAATAGATGGTAAGCCTATGACCGATGAGGAATTAGAACAATTATCGGAATCTAAAATTGAAGAACTGGTTAAAACTTCCAACCAATTAAACCAAAAGGCTTACGATTATGTTGAAAGGATAAAGGAAGTAGAAAAGGAATATTTAAAGGAAATAAGAGAGTTAAGAGAGGTAAATGTACTAAAGGTTTTAAACAATCATATAGACCTTCTCATAGAAAAATATAAGGATAATGAGGATATATGTGAATATCTTAATGATATGAAAATGGATATAGTGAAAAATTATGAAATGTTCATGAAAGAAGAAGAGAAAGAATATTTAGAAACCATATTTACACCAGTTGATAGAAAAGAAGGTTTTATGAAAAGGTACCAAGTAAATCTATTCATAGATAACAATGGGAGAAAGACTGCTCCAGTAATAAGGGAGATGAATCCTACTTATTACAACTTGTTTGGAAAGATTGAGTATGTGAATGAATTTGGTGTATTAAAGACAGACCATATGCGAATTAGACCTGGATCCTTACATGAGGCTAATGGTGGCTATATAATAATACAGGTAAGGGATATATTACAAAACCCTCATGCTTGGGAAGGGTTAAAAAGAGCTTTAACTACAGAAGAGTTGATTGTGGAAAACATAACAGGCCTAAATCTAATATCTGAAACATTGCATCCAGAACCTCTTCCCTTAGAAATAAAGGTTATAATAATTGGAGATTATTACCTCCACCAATTGCTATACACTTTCGATGATGATTTTAGAAAGCTATTTAAGATAAGGGCAGATTTTGATGTGGAAATGGAAAAAACGGAAGAAAATATTAAGAAGATAGGTTCTTTTGTAGCCTATCAGTGTAAAGAAGAAAATTTAAAGCCCTTTGACAAAACTGCATTGGCAGCTATAATAGAACGGAGTAGTCGTATTGCAGGGCATCAGAGCAAATTAACAGCAAAATTTAATGAACTAGTGGAGATAATTTATGAAGCCGATTTGTGGGCTAGTATGGATGGCAGAGATATAGTTAGTAGAGAAGATGTAATAAAAGCAATAGAGAAGAAAAACTATAGGAATAATACCTATGAAGAAAAGTTAATGGAATTAATGGAGCATAACACAATAATAATAGACACAAAAGGAGAAAAAATAGGTGAAATTAATGGATTGTCCGTAATAGATTCAGGCCAATATGCCTTTGGGAGACCAAGTAAAATTACTGTAAATACCTATGCTGGTAAAGAAGGTATTATAAATATAGAAAGGGAAGTAGAACAATCAGGCAGTATCTATGATAAAGGAGTTTTAATTTTAGGAGGTTATTTAGGAGAGAAGTATGCGAAAAAATTCCCTTTAACTTTAACTGCCAGCATTACCTTTGAGCAATCCTATAGCGGTATAGATGGAGATAGTGCTTCTAGCACTGAATTGTATGCCATGTTATCCAGTTTGGCTGAAATACCTATAAAGCAGTCCATAGCGGTTACTGGATCTGTAAATCAAAAAGGTCTAGTTCAGCCTGTAGGAGGAATAAATGAGAAGATAGAAGGATTTTATAAGCTTTGTAAATTGAAAGGATTAACAGGGGAAGAAGGGGTCATCATACCTTATCAAAACATAGATAATCTAATGCTGGAAGATGAGGTAATTGACACGGTAAAAAACGGCAAATTTAAAATATATGCTGTTAAAACCATAGATGAAGGAATCGAAATACTGACTGGAATAGAAGCAGGACAATTAGATGATAATGGCGAGTATCCTGAAGGAACAATTAATTATTTTGTTCAGGAAAAGTTGAGAAGCTATTATGAAATGAGTAAAGAAGGAGTTGTTGAATGATATTCAACAACTCCTTCTTAATATTTAAAGTATTATTCAGTAGCATAATTATCGAAATATCCTTGGATAAGGACTATTGGAGTCCCTTTATCCCCACTGCCACTAGTTAAATCACATAAACTGCCTAATAAATCAGTTAATCTTCTAGGTGTTGTACCAAGGGATTCATTATGGGATAATAGATTTGCATCCTTACTTGCAATTCGTTTTTTAGCAGCTTCTATGGCTTCTTCTCCCTTAAGGTCATTTAATTCAGTATCTGCTAAGTATTTTAACTTAACTTCATTTGGAGTGCCTTCTAAACCAGAAGTATAGCCAGGTGAAACTATGGGATCTGCTAGTTCCCAAATTTTAGCTACCGGGTCTTTAAAGGCTCCATCCCCATAAACCATCACTTCTACTAATTTTCCTGTTTTCTCCTTAATTCTTTTCTGTATTTCCTTTACATAATGTTGTGAATCTCTTGGGAATAGTTTAATTTTTGATTCCGTTGCCAAATTTGAACCTAGTAGACCATAATCTGGGTTATATCCACTACTATTATTGGGTTCAGTTAATATTTCATCTAATCCAAATACTATATTGGCACCAGCGTCCTTCAAAATCTTTTTAGTCCGTTTTCTATCATGAATATTGGCTACCAAAACATCATTTGTATATTTCAAAACTACTGTAGGGTCATTGGAAATATATATCTCTCCGCCATTTTCTGCAATTAAATCCTTATACAGTTTTACATAATCTATTCCCGTAAAAGGATGATATATCCTTTCTCCAAATAATTTCCTATACTCATTTTCGCTTAATGTATCAGTATAGGGATTTATATTAAGTTCATACATTTTATCTATATCCATCAATCTATTTCCTACTTCATCAGAAGGATAGTTAAGCAACAGATATATTTTTTTGCCAGTTAAAGCTATGCCCTTTAAAATAATTGAAAATCTGTTCCTGCTTAATATTGGGAATACAACGCCAATACTTCCAGGAAACTTTTTATTAATGTCCTGTGCAATATCTTCTGCAGTTGCATAATTACCTTGAGCCCTTGCTACTAAAGATTCGGTAATTCCAATTACATCTCTATGATTGATACTGAATCCTTCCTGTTCTGCTGCCATGAGCACCGATTCTACAACAATTTCTATTAAATCGTCCCCTTTTTTAACAATAGGAGCTCTTATGCCTCTTACCGTAGTGCCAACAGTTCTTACCATCTAAATTCCTCCTAGAATCTAATTTAACCATATATATTATAACATTATTTGTAATATAAAGATAATAAATTAGAAATTTTCTTTAGAACAATTTATTATCTTTTTTTCGGTAATGATGCAATTAACGGGTATATCATAAATGTCAACGGGAATCTTTTCTGCAATTTGTAAATCAAAACACAAACCTATTTTAAATAATTTATCGTTTTTATTAAAGAATCGGTCATAATATCCGCCACCATAGCCTATACGATAGCCATCTGGAGTAAATACTACCCCAGGCACCAATACCATATCTATTTCTTTAGGATCCACTTCTCTAATATACTCCTTTTTAGGAGTTAATATGTTGTAATATCCCAATTCCAATTCTTTATCGAAATCGTATAACTCTGAAACTAATAGCCTTCTTTTTTCGGGGACAGTGATGGGGACCCCTATCCTTTTACCTAAATTTAAAGCTTCCTTTATTATATTGTGGGTATCAACCTCATCTCCAAAGCTTATAAAAGAAAATATGAATTTAGATTTTTTGAATTTATCTAACCCCATTAGTTTTTCTTTAATTATATTGGATTTTTCTCTTATCTCCTCTTCTGTTAGTTTACTTCTCTTTTCCAATATTTCCTTTCGCATTGCTTTTTTATCCAAAATTACCACCCTTTACTGTTTATTTATAGTCTAGCTTATATTATAATATATAATTAAGCGAATATGTAAATTAGGATTGAAATAATAAAAGGATTTCTAAATTTAAAATAGAATAGTTAAGTAATTATGTTATAATCATAATATACAGATTATGTAGAATTTTTAATACATAGAGGTGAAAACTTTTGATAAAGTTTGTCAATGTAAGCAAAGAATATAAAAATGGAGTAAAAGCTTTGGTTAATATAAATCTTACTATATCTAAGGGAGAATTTGTTTTCCTAGTTGGGCCTAGTGGAGCAGGAAAGTCTACTTTAATAAAGTTAATTTTAAAAGAGGAAGATCCAACGGAAGGAAGGATTTACTTAAATGATATGGATATTACAAAAGTGAAAAATAGGAGAATTCCCTACATAAGAAGGAATGTTGGAGTAGTTTTTCAAGATTTTAGATTATTACCAAATAAAACGGTATATGAGAATGTAGCCTTTGCTATGGAAATAATAGGGGCACATCCTAAGGATATTAGAAGAAATGTTCCTATGGTTTTAAGTATGGTTGATTTAAGTCAGAAAGCTCACTGCTATCCCCATGAACTTTCTGGAGGAGAACATCAAAGGGTGGCAATATCCAGAGCCATAGTCAACAGCCCTCCTATTTTAATAGCAGACGAGCCTACGGGGAATTTAGACCCGGATACAGCTTGGGAGATAATGAAAGTATTAAGGGATATTAATAGAAGAGGAACCACTATACTTATGGCAACTCATGCTAAAGACATAGTAGATGTTATGAAAAAGAGGGTTATTGCCATTGAAGGAGGCAGGATAATTAGAGACGAAGAGAAGGGTGTGTATGAGCATGAGCTTTCGAATTCTTAAGAATATTATCAAGCAGGGATTTCAAGGAATGTGGAGGAATAGAGGAATGGGACTAGCTTCCATTAGCTCTATTACTGCAGTATTGGTAATCCTTGGTTTGGTTCTAATAATTATTTTGAGCATAAATAATGTGGTAATCGATACCAAGAATAAATTTGATGAAGTGCAAATATTTCTAACTGATGGAATTACAGATGAACAGAGAAGCAAGATTGAGAATGAGGCTAAGAATACCCAAGGGGTTTTATCAGTAGTATTTCAAACAAAGGAACAGGCTTTGGAAATAATGAAGAGACAGTGGGAAGATGATGCTTATCTATTGGAAGGTTTAGAAACAAATCCTCTACCCGATGCTTTGATTGTTCAGTTAAGGGATATAGAGTATGCTGATTTAGTAGTGGACAAGGTAAAAGGTCTTCAGGGAGTAGAAGAAATTAAATACAATAAGGATATTATAGATAAACTGGTACTATTTGCTAATTATATTAGAGCGGGAGGACTAGTAGTAGTTGCTATTTTAGTGTTTGTCTCGGTATTTATTATATCTAATACCATAAAGATAACTGTAACTGCAAGGCGAAGAGAGGTAGACATTATGAAATACGTAGGAGCTACTAATGGCTATATAAGGGGACCTTTCATTATAGAAGGTTTACTCTTTGGGCTTATTGGAGCCATGATATCCATTTTAATTATAAATTATGGGTATGGCTATTTCTTTAACAGGGTAAATGATAGGCTTTATGTATTATTTACCGTATACTTAGTATCGCCTAAGGTGTTGGTAAAGGATATTGCTATCATCTTCTTAGCAATAGGTTCGGGAATAGGGACTTTAGGTAGTTTAGTTTCTTTGAAGCGTTTTTTAGATGCATAAAAAGGAGGTTGGGGATTTTGAGACATAAGAAGAGAAAAATATATTTTATCATTGCCCTAATGTTAATTTTTAACTATGCTTTGGTTTTTGCAGATAATTCTTTAAACGATTTAAAAAAGAAGCAAAAAGAAACACTGCAACAGATGGATAAAACAAAAGAGGAAATTAAAAATTTACAGAATCAGGCTAAAGATGTTAGCAGCCAAATAGATGAATTGGACAGGCAAATGGATCATGCAGCAGTAGAGCTTGAGAAAGTGGAAAAGGAATTGGAGGAATTAAACCAAGCTATAGATAAAACATTGAAGGAGTTAGAAGAAGCAGAAAAGAAGATAGAAGGAAAACAAGATGTTTTTAATTCTCGTTTAAGGGTAATGTATAAAAATGGAAATGTAGGTTACTTAGAAGTATTGCTATCGTCTGCAGATATAAGCGATTTTTTAACTAGAATGGATATGATACAAGCAATAGTTGATCATGATGTGGAGCTTTTAAAGTATATGAAGGAACAGAGGGATATTATAGATGCTAAGAAGGTTCAACTTCAGGCGCAAAGAGCCTCCGTTGAGGTTACAAGGAGTAAATTGGAGGAAAGGAGATCTGAATTAGCAAGAGCCACTAGGGCTAAAGAATCCTTAATGGCGGAATTAGAAAAGGATATAAAGAAATATGAGGAAGAATATGATAAATTAAACAAGTTAGCGAAGGATATTGAGTCAGAAATAGTAAAAAGGCAAAGGGTGGATGGTCCCTATTCTGGTGGAGTTATGGCTTGGCCAGTACCAGGGCATACTAGGATTAGCTCTCCCTATGGGTATAGAATACATCCAGTATTTAAGACTAAAAAATTACATACGGGAATCGATATTCCTGCATCTACAGGAACTAAAGTAGTTGCAGCAGCTGATGGTACTGTAATATATTCGGGCACTTTAGGAGGATATGGGAAAACAATAATGATAGATCATGGAGGAGGTATTGTCACACTATATGGACATAATTCCTCGCTGGTGGTAAGTGAAGGGACATCGGTGAAAAAAGGCGATACAATAGCAAAAATAGGTAGTACTGGCATATCTACAGGCCCACATTGTCATTTTGAAGTTAGAAAGAATGGTTCATATGTAGATCCTATACCTTGGCTAAAGGGGAATTGATTCCCCTTTTTTATTATCTTTCTTTGGTCCTTTTATGGTATAATGTTTGAGTAGAACTAATACAATAGAATACATATCCATAATATAGAGGTGAGAACATGTCTAAAAAAAGAAACATAACGTTGGTAATAATATTGATCATATTTACAAATATTATTACCTTTGGAGCAACCAACTTATTGACCATTAGATTCAAAGATAGAGTTATTCTACCAGCAAGTGAATATGAACAGCTTATGTCTTCGTATAGAAAATATTCTAAGGTTATGGGGTTGGAAAATTATATTAAAGATAATTACCTTAAGGTTGTAGATGAAGATAAGCTTATGGAAGGGCAATTAAAAGGGTTATTCCAAGCCCTAGAAGACCCTTATTCAGTATATATGACTGAAGATGAATTTAAAAGTTTTACAGAACAAACTCAAGGAATATATGGAGGAATAGGAGTAATAGTAACACCTGGCGAGGACAATCTAATAACTGTGGTATCTCCCATAGAAGGAACTCCAGGCGAAAGAGCAGGCATTAAAACGGGAGATAAGATTATCAAGGTGAACGGTGAAGAATTTACAGCAGATAGGATGGATCAAGCTGTAAAATTGATGAAGGGTGAACCCAAAACAAAAGTAAATATAACCATTTTAAGGAAAGATAAAGATGGCAAGAATGAGTATATAGATTTAGAAATAATAAGGGAAGAAATTAGATTGGAGACGGTTAAATCGGATATAATACAGGACAATATTGGGTATATTAAGATAACCTCATTCGATGAATTAACTTATGATGACTTTAAAAAGGATTTAAACAATCTGATGAATAAAGATATAGCAGGTATTATAATAGATTTAAGGAATAATCCTGGTGGACTATTAAATGTATGTGTGGATATAGCAGATGAGCTACTGGGAGAAGGGGTAATAGTATATACAGAAACTCGACATGGAGAAAGGGTTTATGAGAGATCGGATAAAAGACATGTAGATATTCCCTTAGTAGTGTTAGTAAATGAAGGTAGTGCCAGTGCATCTGAAATATTAGCAGGAGCTATTAAGGACCATAACAGAGGAATTCTTATAGGAAGCAAAACATTTGGCAAAGGGGTTGTCCAAAGGATAAGAGAATTATCTGATGGTTCTGGTTTTAAATTAACAGTATCTGAATACTTTACTCCAAATGGCACCAATATTCATGGCGTAGGGATAGAACCAGATATAGTTGTAGACTTGCCTGAAGATATACAGGAAATAGGAGTAGAAAACTTAAAAGAAGATACACAATTACAAAAGGCCATAGAGAAGATTAAAGATATGATTCAATAACTTTTTAAACCATTGTAAGGGAGCAATGATATGCATTATCTATTACAAATTGTATATTATTCCATATACAATGTATTTAATATTTTAAAATCTCCCCTTTTATGGGTTGTTATCGGGGTTATATATATTCAGTATAGAAAATATGGAAAAATGGAGGAGGGGATCCTAGGTTGTTATAAAGTTTCCCCTTTTCTAAATGTATTACTATCCACTATATATGGATTAATAGGAGGCATATTAGGAAGTATTTTATTAATGTACTTCGGCATAACTATTAGGGCTATGGATTTTTATTTTATTCTGCCATTAGCTTTATTTTTATCCTTAATTCATCCTAGATTCATTTGTTTTTCATATGCTGGTGGAATTATTTCCATTATAAGTCTTATATTTGGATGGCCTGAAATTAATATAAGTGAAATAATGTTTATAATTGGAGTGCTTCATTTGGTAGAAAGCTTTTTAATCCTTGTAGATGGGAAAAGTAGTAAAATACCAGTCTTTATGGAAAGAAGAGGGGAAATAGTAGGTGGTTTTTCCATGAATAGGTTTTGGCCGGTCCCCTTTACCATACTTATTAATTCAGGATATTTACACCCAGTAACCGTATTTGCCATATTGGGTTATGGTGATTTTGTCCTTTCCAATTTTCCAGAAAAAAAAGCTAGAATAACTGCTAGTATGCTTTCTCTATTTAGCTTAACTTTACTGATTTTAGCAAGACTATCTCGGGAATACTTTATTTTTAAATACTTGGCAGCTATCTTTTCACCTGTAGCTCACGAAATAATAATAAAGATAGGAAGAAAAATGGAAGAAAAGGATTATATTTTTACTTCTGTAGATGAGGGGTTAAGAGTATTGGACACATTGCCAAAAAGTATTGGTGAAAAAATAGGACTTAATCCTGGTGACATTATATTAGCTTTAAATGGATGTAGGGTATATTCTAATAGAGATATCGAAACTTTGCTTTTCTTTAGACCAAAATACATCTGGATGGAGGTTTATGACTTAAATAAGAGGTTTGTAACAAAGGAGTACAAAGATTATCAGAATGGCATTAGTCACTTAGGAATTGTTGTAGTTCCCAAAATTCCAGAACAGATTTTTATAGTAGAAGAATCCATTGCTCCTGTAAATAAGCTTATCAAAAATTTTAAAAAGAGAAGATGTAGAAATAAAAATTAATGAACCCTATTTTAGGGTTCATTAATTTTTATTATTAACTACATCGGATTTGCTTAAGTCTACTGCATATATAATACTCATTTCATCCCTATCATAGGGTAAGTGAGTACTGATATATCCTTTTTCCTTAGCGGAATCATAGAATAATTTATCGTTATTAATTTTAGCATATGGGGTTATGGTCTTTTCCAAATTATTAAACTTGTATAGGGTATAGTCCTTGTTGTGGGTATTTTGCTCAATGATAATGAATTCGTCTTTACTTAATTTCATGTAGTTGGCGATATTTTTATCTATTTTATATTCAAATTTATTTTCGTTTAAATCAAATATATAAAATATATTCTTATTTTCGACTTCTAAATTTTTCAAATAAATAATCTTTTCATCATTTAAAAAGCTAATTTTAAATCCTTCCCCTATCTTTATTGATTTGTTGCCATCGCTATATTTGTTACCACCGTCATAGATATAGATATTCTTATTGGTAAGATCCTGCCTTGGTTCAGTAAATAGTATCATATCCCCATATATATCAAAGGAATCTACATTTTTGTCGGTTTTAAATATTTGCTTTGCTTCATTTTTATCTAGATCATAGGTTAAAAAGTTAGAGTATCCATTTTTCATATTTATAAAGATAAGTGTTTTATTATCCTTCCATTTCATGAGCTTAGGGTGCAAATAGCTATCGGGGTTAATCTTATAAGCAATTTTTTCTTGTATCGATATTAGGTATAAATCAGTTTTATCTTCAACCTTTTCAATTATGGACGCCCATTTACCATCAGGACTGAATTGGGCAGATTGAATTTTAGCTTTAGAGCTGTATAGTTTATTTTGCTCTTCCTTTTCAAGATCGTAAATCCAAAGAGCTTCATAATCCATATTATTTTCAGCATGGGATTGCTTATATAATAAGTAGCTGTTGGGTATATAATCTAATAGTATGCCATTATCAATATAAGTAGAAATGGGTTCCTTTGTTGAACTTAATACAGTACCAGTAAGGGCATCAACTTTTATGTTAAAGTTTATCAATGGAGATTCTCGGTTTTCTTTATCAAATATATTGGTAAAAATAATATTCCAATATATTTGATTTCTCAGTTTACCTAATGTTACTTCTGGTATGGAATTAGGTTCAATTTTAAAATCGGTGTAAATTTTATCTAATATTTGATCTTTATTAAATTTTAGAGGAATAAGGTCATAGTTTTGGTTGATTATATTAAATTTTAAATTTTCAATTTTTTCATCAATGGTATCTCGCAATTCCAATACTACTTTGGGAACAGCTAACTGGGTTTTTCCTTCTTCTTGCAAACTACTTACAAAGATATTTATAGTATTTTGGGTTTTTGTAATTTTATCTATCCTAACACCAGAGCTTTCTATCAATCCAATGTTTGCCAGAAGTTTTAAATTATTAGTTTTATCCAGTATTTCTACGCTAGGATCTAGGGCTTGGAACCCTTTAGACAAAGTAATTTTTTCAATCATGTAGTTTAAAGATTTTTCCTTAATTTCATTGTTAATGCCGGAATAGGATTTGTCTATATGGCTACTACATCCTAGGGTTATTAGGGCTAATGCAAAGATTACTACTATAAGGAATATTTTTTTCATAATTAGCTCCTCCTTACCTAATAGTTTATAATATTAATAATAATTGTTCAATATTATTTTCATTTCAGAATTATTGTTTTGACTTTTATATTATATGTATTATAATAATAGGCAGGAACAAGCGTTCAATCAGAGGTGAAATATATGCAAAGATTTAAAATCCATTCTAATTTCAAACCAACTGGCGACCAACCACAAGCTATAGAAAAATTATCAAATGGCGTATTAAACGGATTAAAACATCAAACCCTTTTAGGAGTAACTGGTTCTGGGAAGACTTTCACTATGGCAAATATAATTGAAAGGGTACAAAAGCCTACTTTGGTTATAGCACATAATAAGACTTTAGCTTATCAATTAGCTAGCGAATTTAAGGAGTTTTTCCCAGAAAATGCAGTAGAGTATTTTGTGTCCTATTATGATTATTATCAACCGGAAGCCTATGTGCCTCAGACGGATACCTATATAGAAAAGGATGCTTCAATAAACGATGAGATAGACAAATTAAGACATTCAGCAACAGCTGCCTTATTTGAAAGAAGAGATGTAATAATAGTAGCCAGCGTATCCTGTATCTATGGGTTGGGAGACCCTATTGATTATGAAAATTTAGTAGTGTCCTTAAGGCCTGGTATGGTTAAAGACAGGGATGAAATAATAAGAAAGCTAATAGATATCCAATATATGCGCAATGACATAAATTTTACTCGAGGAACCTTTAGAGTTAGAGGAGATATACTGGAAATATTTCCTGCTTCATCCAGTGAGAATACCATTAGAGTTGAATTTTTTGGAGATGAAATAGACAGGATAGTGGAAGTAAATCATATAACCGGAGAGATTATAGGTGCTAGGAAACATGTTTCTATTTTTCCTGCTTCCCACTATGCTACATCTCCTGAAAAGATTAATAGGGCGATAACTACCATAGAAGAGGAGTTGGAGGAAAGATTAAAGGAATTAAGGGCGCAAAGTAAGTTATTAGAAGCTCAAAGATTGGAGCAGAGGACCAGATACGACATAGAGATGTTAAGGGAAATGGGATTTTGTCAAGGGATTGAAAACTACTCAAGACATTTAAGCGGTAGGCCTCCTGGAAGTAGACCCTTTACCTTGATAGACTATTTTCCTAAAGATTTTCTTATAATTGTGGATGAATCCCATGTTACCATTCCCCAAATTGGAGGTATGTACGAAGGGGATAAGTCGAGAAAGACTACCTTAGTTGAATATGGATTTAGGCTTCCTTCAGCTTTAGATAATAGACCTTTAAAATTCTCTGAATTTGAAGAATTGGTCAATCAGATAATTTATGTTTCTGCTACACCAGGCCCCTATGAGAAGAAGCATTCTGAACAGATAGTAGAGCAAATCATAAGACCAACAGGGTTATTAGATCCTAAAATCGATGTAAGGACTACAGAACACCAAATAGACGATTTGGTAAGGGAGATACGAATTAGGGCAGAGAAAAATGAGAGGGTCTTAGTAACAACACTGACTAAGAGAATGGCAGAAGATTTAACTAATTATTTCAAAGAAATTGGAATAAAGGTAACCTATCTCCATTCCGATATTGACACCATTGAAAGAATGGAGATTATAAGAGATTTAAGGCTTGGAAAATACGATGTACTAGTAGGGATTAACCTATTAAGGGAAGGGTTAGACCTTCCAGAGGTATCTTTAGTAGCTATACTTGATGCAGACAAGGAAGGATTTTTGAGGTCTGAGACTTCCTTAATACAGACTGTTGGAAGAGCTGCGAGGAACGTTAATGGTCAGGTTATTATGTATGCAGATACCATAACTAAATCTATGGAAAATACTATTAAGGAAACCAATAGAAGAAGGGAAATACAAGCAAGATATAATAAAGAATATAACATAACTCCAAGGAGTATTGTTAAGGGGGTAAGGGATGTAATAGAAGCCACTGTCGTCTTAGAAGAAGAGGCAGAATATGTAGCAGATACATTTACTGGAGAAGAATTGGAAGTTATGATAAACAATTTAAGAGAAGCCATGCTAAAAGCTGCAGAAGAGTTAAACTTCGAAAAAGCAGCTGAACTAAGGGATAAGATGATAGAACTGAAAAAACTGCAAGATGCAGGAATAAGATAATTTCCAGATTGTGAATTGAAAAAAGAGGTGAAAATATAGTGGTAAATGACAAAATAATAATTAAAGGTGCAAAAGAACACAATTTAAAGAATATAGATTTAGAACTTCCTAGAAATAAATTCATTGTAATTACTGGATTAAGTGGTTCTGGTAAATCCTCCTTAGCTTTCGATACCATATATGCAGAAGGGCAAAGAAGATATGTAGAAAGCCTATCCAGTTATGCCCGATTATTTCTAGGACAAATGGAAAAACCGGATGTAGATTATGTGGAAGGTTTATCGCCTTCTATTTCTATTGACCAGAAGACTACTAGCAGAAACCCTCGCTCTACTGTTGGAACGGTAACGGAGATATATGACTATCTTAGGCTATTATATGCTAGAATAGGCACTCCTTATTGCTATAAATGTGGCAAGGAGATAACTAGCCAAACTGTAGATCAAATGGTGGATAGAATAATGGAGTTTGAGGAAGGAACTAGAATTCAAATACTTTCTCCAGTAGTTAGAGGTAAGAAAGGAGAACATAAGAATATATTAGAAAATATTAAAAAAGAAGGTTTTATCAGAGTAATGGTAGATGGAGAAATATATGAGGTAACCGATGAAATTAAGTTGGAAAAGAATAAAAAACACGATATTGAAATAGTGGTAGATAGAATCATTGTAAGAGAAGGAGTGGAAGGTAGGCTAACTGATTCCTTAGAAACGGCTCTCAAGTTATCTAATGGATTAGTCATTGTAGGTGTAATAAATAAGGAAAGGATTTTATTTAGTCAAAAATTAGCCTGTCCCGACTGTGGTGTGGCTATAGAGGAGCTATCCCCAAGGATGTTTTCCTTTAATTCACCCTATGGAGCATGCCCCAATTGTAATGGGATAGGATATCATTATGAAGTAGACAAGGATTTAGTAATACCAAATCCCGAATTAAGCATAAATGAGGGAGGTATTGCCCCCTATAATACTACAAATGAATCGAGCTACTATCATCAGATATTTAAAGCATTAGCTGAGGAAAATGGATTTGATATGGATACTCCTTTGAAATATGCACCTAAGAAATTTTTGGATGAAGTGTTATACGGGACTGATAGGATTATAAATATTAAATTTAATAGCCGCTACAATGGACCTCGCAATTATAATGGAACTTTTGAGGGAGTTATTCCTAATTTGGAAAGAAGATATAGGGAGACTAACTCTGATTATATAAAAGGTTGGATAGAAGATTATATGACGGAAATACCCTGTCCTAAATGTAAGGGGGATAGATTAAAGGATGAGATACTGGCAGTTAAAGTAGGAGGGCTAAATATTGCTGAATTTACTCACATGTCCATTTCCCAGGCCATTGACTTTATAAATAACTTAGAGTTAGATGACAGAAAAAGAGCAATAGGACATCAGGTGTTAAAGGAGATAAGAGAAAGATTAAGTTTTTTGAAGGATGTAGGACTAGATTACTTAACCCTATCAAGAAGTGCTGGAACCCTTTCTGGAGGAGAATCACAGAGAATTAGATTGGCGACCCAAATTGGGTCAAGTCTAGTAGGAGTAATCTATGTATTAGATGAACCAAGTATAGGACTTCATCAAAGGGATAATGCTAAACTTTTAAAGGCTTTGCGAAACCTAACCGATTTAGGCAATACCCTCATAGTAGTGGAACATGATGAAGATACCATATATAGTGCAGATTATGTAGTGGATATAGGACCTGGCGCCGGAGTTCATGGCGGGTATATAGTGGCACAAGGAACTGTTGAGGATATTAGAAATAATCCTGAATCCATTACAGGCCAATATTTATCGGGGAAAAAACGAATTGAAATTCCAGCTAAAAGGACTAAACCCAATGGCAATTGGATAGAAGTGATAGGGGCAGAGGAGAATAATCTTAAAAAAATAAATGTGAAATTTCCCTTGGGGGTTTTCACCTGTGTAACAGGAGTATCTGGTTCTGGTAAAAGCTCCTTGGTTAATGAAATACTATATAAAAGCCTTGCTCAAAAGCTAAATGGAGCAAAGGTTAAGCCTGGGAAACATAAGGAGATTAGGGGGTTAGAACATTTAGATAAGGTGATAGTAATAGACCAATCTCCCATTGGCAGAACTCCAAGATCCAACCCTGCCACCTATACAGGAGTATTCGATCATATAAGAGATGTATTTGCCATGACTCCAGAAGCTAAAATGAGAGGATATGAAAAAGGTAGATTTAGCTTCAATGTAAAAGGGGGCAGATGTGAAGCTTGTAAAGGCGATGGGATTTTAAGGGTGGAAATGCACTTCTTACCCGATGTCTATGTGCCCTGTGAGGTGTGCAAAGGAAAAAGATATAATAGGGAGACCTTACAGGTTAAGTATAAAGGAAAGACCATTTCTGATGTATTAGATATGACAGTAGAAGAAGCACTAGAATTCTTTGAAAACATACCTAGAATAAAGAGAAAACTACAGACCTTATACGATGTAGGGTTAGGATATATAAAACTGGGCCAATCCTCAACGGAGCTATCTGGCGGGGAAGCCCAAAGGGTTAAATTGGCAACGGAATTAAGCAAGAGAAGCACAGGAAAGACCATTTATATATTAGACGAGCCAACAACTGGCCTTCATATGGCGGATATCCATAAGCTAATCAAGGTTTTAGAACAATTAGTGGAAGGTGGAAATACGGTAATAGTAATAGAACATAATCTAGATGTAATAAAGACTGCCGACTATATAATAGACTTAGGTCCTGAAGGAGGGGACAAAGGTGGCACAATAGTAGCAACTGGTACCCCTGAAGAAATAGCAGAAGTAGAGGAATCCTATACAGGCCAGTTTTTGAAGAGGATATTAGAAAAGCAAAAATAGAATGAGCTAAATTGATATTAAAGAATCAGCTCTTATGGCTGATTCTTTTTTGACTGTATAAATAGGACTTACAATTCTATACCATAAAACTTCCTACAATTGCCTACGATCATATCCTTCAATTTAAATTGCCTAAAAATTTCACATAAAACTATGGATTTATTTAAAGAATCCATAAAAGAGTTATGATGAAGAAAATACTCAGCAATCCCTTTTCTAAAGTATAAAAGGCTTATTCCATTATAATTTTTATGTTTAACATAGTATTCTATACCTAAATTTGAGTATTTTAAAGCCTCTTCATGGATTTTCAGTTTGTGATATGTATGGGCTAAATTATAACATATTTCTGGATATATGTTATCATTATGTTCCGCTGTTTTCATACAGAACTTCATAATTTCTAAACTTTTTTCAATTGTTTCCATCTTTTCCATTATAAGCGCCATATTCATTAATATCCTTAATTCTATAGAATTATAGACAAAGGATTTATAATTAGAAGGTAAAAATTTTGGTGTAGTCATTTTTAAGGCCTCAATTAATTTACTCATAGCTTCATTGGGTTTGTCGTGATTTTTATTTAAAATGATGGATTCTGTCAGCAGTATAAATTGTTTTAGTAAATTGGAAAAATATTTACTTATGCTATTATTCAAAAGGGTTTCTAACTTATCTAATTCAATTTGAAGGGTTTCATAATCATTTATATAAAGTTTATAGTCGATGTTATTGATGGCTTGTTCAAATTTATTATAATTATTAATTCTATAATTGAGTAGAAGTTGGTTCAAATCTTCTTTTAATATAAGAGATAGTAGATCCAAGGTTTCATGCTTTGGAATTACCTTACCATTTTCAATCTTCCTCAATGTTTCAACGCTTACTCCTGTTAAATTTGAAACATCACGTTGGGTTAACTTTAGACGCTTTCTCATACTTTGTACGTTTTTACCAAATTCATATAGATTATAATACAAATATCTCACCCCTAAACTCAAAGGTTGGAGAGTTTTGTTTTTATTAAAAATGGATGGATTACTAATTAAATATGCTTATATCTTATTAATAGTATAGCATATACATGCTAAAATTTGTTAATTTCGGTACGAATGGTAGGGAAAACGGTACGAATAGTATTTTGTTTTAAATTTTGTCATAAATTAACAACTAATAGCAATTATAAAATCTAGAAAATGGATTTTATATAACGATAGAATGGTGATAACCAATTTTATTAATTGGGAACTTTGAAGAGGCAAAATAAAGATATGAGAGTAAGAAAACATAAATAGTATAATTTCTAAATAATACCATAGATTTCAAAAAAGTCAACCCAATTTGAATTGGATTGATTTATACTTTATTAATAAATATAATAACGTTAAGTAAATAAATGTAAGAGAAGAGAGATAATACAAAATAGCTTATAGTAACATTAAACATCATAGCTATTTACTAAATTTGATGTATGAAAATAATATTCTTATCACTGACTAGGGTTATTTGTTAGAATTGAAGGCTGTCAAGGTCATGAGGCTTTTATCTTTAAAACTTGATGAGTGAGTGGATTTAAATTTAGGTGTCATTATATTTGATGATACCCGTTAACTTTAGGAGATGAGATGATGAAAAGAATCAGAAAACCCATAATAAAAAAGGTTAGCTTAAATGCCCATCCAAGAGTAGATTAAAAAGATCACAGGAGTTAAATCTCCTGTGATTTATTCTAAAACATAGAAAGGGGTTTATTATGAGATCTAGGTTTTTGTTGAGAAAAGAAAATTTTGGTGGATTGTTATATGATAGGGATAATTTTGAATTCTATTTTATAGATATGTTTGGTTTTGATATAATTTTTAACATTGCTCAGATGGGTATTCAAAAAACAATATTGATTTATGACAATATCGAGAGAAATAATGTTGTTGAATATATTAAAGAATTAAGCAAAATGGGTCTAATTAAAGATAATAAAATTAATGCTGATATTATAATAAATAAGCCAACTGAAAAATCTTTATCTGCACCAATAAAAGCATATTTAACTATTACTGATATTTGTAATTTAAGATGTGAACATTGTTTTGGGGATTTTGGACAAGGTAGTGAAATGAGTATGGAACAAATAGAATATGTGATAATGCAATTAAAAGAATTAGGGGTACCCCAAATAAGTATTACTGGAGGAGAACCTTTATGTCATCCAAGAATATATGAAATAATTGAATTAATAATAGAAGAAAATTTTACAATACAGATAACCACCAATGGTTTACTTATAAATGATAAATTTGTAAATGCATTATCTAAATACAGCAATCAATGTTTTAGAGTTTCAATTTCATTAGATGGAATAGAAGGGGCACATGATATGATTAGGGGAAAAGGCAATTTTTCAAGAGTCATGGATAAGATCAGGTATTTGCAGCATAATAATTTTAATTTTGGTGTCAATACAGTAATAAATAATTATAATATAGATACTATAGAGCAATATTTAGATATGCTGTTAGAAAACAAAATCACCAATGTTTCTTTTTCATTAGTAATGCCAACAGGAAGGGCAGGTAAAGGGCAAATTAATCTGATTAAATTAGATGATAGTCATTGGAAGGATAAAATTGTTAAGGTAAAGAAAAGTATACAGGAATTTGCAAAGAAAACTTCATTATCTCAATATGCATTCGGTAAGGTTGTTACTCCAGATGGAGAATTTATTTTGGAACATGACGAGATTCGTACTAAATTAGGATTAAAGAGATGTGCAGCTGGTTCGTATATTGTAACTATATCATCAAATGGTGATTTGTTTCCATGTGTGCATTTAAAAGAATTTTTTGATAGAAGAAATATTTTTTCGGAGTCCATTTTTGATAAACATTTTAAGGAAATATGGGATTCTAATGAGCAATTTGTATTTATGAGAAATCTTGAGGCTGGGGATAGTTGCATATCTTGTGAATCGTACATAAATGGATTATGTGTTGGAGGTTGCCCTGCTATTTCTGACATATATACTTACAATGTATTTGATAATGACCCTTATTGTCCAAAGTGGGAGATTAAATAACATATTTTGAAAGTTAATCATGAGAAATGGTGCGAAATTTTCTATAATAGAATGACTTTATTAAACACTTGTTTTTAATGAAAAAATTGAAGAGAGGTTGTTTATGTTGCATTTGAATTATTAACCAAAATTAAGGTTTCGATCTGTTATTTATATTTATAAAGTGTATAGAAATGTAAGGAGGCTCCCATGATAGAAGTAGATAATATCACAAAAACTTTTGTAATTCCTGTCAAAAGAGATGACGGATTTTTTAAAAGTCTCGTCAGTAGAGAATATATTTACAAAGAAGCTGTTAAAGGCATTAGTTTCTTTGTGAATAAGGGAGAATTGGTTGGCTATATTGGTTTAAATGGTGCTGGGAAATCTACGACAATAAAGATGTTATGTGGGATATTAAATCCTGATACAGGCAGTATAAGGGTAAATGGGATTAATCCTTTTAAAAATAGAAGGGAGAATAACATGAATATTGGAGTAGTGTTTGGGCAACGGGGGCAGTTATGGAGGGACTTGCCAGTTCAAGATTCCTTTATTTTATTAAAGAAAATCTATAATGTAGCAGATGAAGATTATAAAAGAAGAATTCAATTTTTAGACAATATGCTAGATATAGGAGAACTTATGAAAATTCCAGTGAGGAAGCTAAGTTTAGGTCAACGCATGAGATGTGAGTTTGCTGGAAGTCTTATTCATTGGCCAGATGTAATTTATCTAGATGAACCTACCATAGGATTGGATATATTAACTAAAAAGAGAGTGTTATCATTTGTCAAAGAATTGAATGAACAATATCAAAAGACTATAATATTTACTACTCACAATATGCATGACATTGAAGATTTATGTGATAGAGTAATATTGATAGATAAAGGACTAATTATGTATGATGGCAAAATTCAAGAATTAAAGGCATCTTATAATAAACAAAAAGTATTATCTATAACATTTAGAAATGTTATAGAACTTGACAAACAAAATCTGTTAGAAATAGTTGAAAGGTTTGGGCAGATTAAAGATATCCATAATAATAATTTAATTCTACATATTGAAGATGGAGGAATAGATAATATAAGACATGTTTTAGATAAAATGAATGAGATTTGTGTAATTACAGATTATAGTATATCTTCTTTTAAATTTGAGGATATAATAGAAAATATTTATCTACAAGAATCAAAATGAGGAGTGGATTAGGTGGGTAGGCTAGGTTTATCAAAATACTTTGAATGGTTAAAAATTGGAATAAAAATTCAGATATTTGATAGAGGGATTATTTTAGAAAATATATTTAGTCTAATCTCCCAAATTTTTTTATCCTATTTTTTATGGAAAGGAATATATGGGGGGAGAGATATATTAAATGGACGGACTTTTTCTCAAATGATTAATTATATAGTTCTAAGCGTAGGAATATCTAATATCTTCATATATCCCAATATCTATTTTATGTCGATTGATATAAGATCAGGCAATATAGCCTATACCTTGCTTAAGCCATTAGACTATCAAATGCAATTTTTATTTAAGAATATAGGAATTATAATTCCTATGTCAATGATATCACTTTTTTCAGTTTTGCTATTTCGAATATTTGTATTGCCGCTAGATGGTCCAGTTAATTTTGTCTACTTTATTATTAGTATATTCTTGTCTGCTTTGACCGTAATAACATTCGATTTTGTTTTAGGTGTGATTTGTTTTTGGACTGAAAACAGTTGGGGAATCAACACTTTTAAATTCACTATAATATCTTTTTTTTCGGGCAAGTTAATACCTCTTGATTTCTTTCCTGAATATCTTAAATACATATCTATTAACATATTACCTTTTTCAGGGATAATTTTTACTCCAATAGATATTTATCAAAATTATTGGAGTATTAACTATTTTTTAATGTATTTAATACGCCAGGCTGGGTGGATTGTCTTGTTTATATTATTAGGAAGGTATTTGTTTAATTTGGCAAGAAAACAAGTTTTTATAAATGGGGGGTAAAATTTGAAAATTTTTCTGTATTATATATCTATTATAATTACTTTTATCAAATTTAATATAAAAAGGCTTTCAGAATATAAAGTTGTAAGTGGTAAAATAAAATCATGAGATTTCGGAAAATAAGAATCCTGAAATTTTTCCAGTTGTATATGAAACAAATCTACTTTCCTGTAAAATATCTTACAGGAGGTAGATAGAAAATGGGATTGAAGGGTTGGCATATGTTTAATGAAATTAAAAACATGAAAGAATTAGGGCTAAAGAAATCTCAAGTATCAAGATATTTAGATTTAGACTATGGGACTGTATCTAAATACTGGAATATGCAGGTAAAGGAGTTTGCTGAAAATATGGAAAAAGTGAAGGTTAGAAAGAAAATACTAGATGAATATGAAGATGAGATAGTAGGTTGGTTAAGAGATTTTCCAGACATGAGTGCAGCTCAGATTTTGGATTGGTTAAAGGAAAGATATGGAGATATTAAATGCACACATAGGAGTGTGAGAAACTATGTAAGATATATAAGAGATAAATATGATATTCCAAAGGTTGTATCTAAAAGACAACATGAAGCAGTGCAAGAACTTCCAATGAGCTATCAGGCACAAGTTGATTTTGGACAAATATGGCTTAACAATGCAGATGGAAAAAGAGTTAAACTTTATGCCTTTGCTATGGTACTGTCTCACTCTAGAATGAAATATGCCTATTGGCAGGACAAGCCATTTACAACGAAAGATTTTATCGATGCTCATATTAAGGCCTTTGAATACTTTGGAGGTAAAACCCACGAAATAGTATATGACCAAGACAGACTATTAGCAGTTGATGAAAACTATGGAGACATAATTTTTACAGAAGAATTTCAAAACTTTAAAGACTTTATGAAAATTAGAGTAAGAATGTATAGAGGATATGACCCAGAAAGCAAAGGAAAAATAGAAGCAGTTGTCAAATATTTAAAGTATAATTTTGCAAAGAATAGAACTTTTGTTGATATAGACAAGTTTAATGAAGATTGTCTATTGTGGTTAGATAGAACAGGAAATGCTAATATTCATGGAACAACAAAAAAGATACCGAAAGAAGTATTCTTCCTCGAAAAGAAATACCTTCTTCCAGTATCACAAACATTTAGAAATGTACCATCTAATTCAATTTTAACCTATACAGTAAGAAAAGACAATACAATTTCTTACAAACAAAACAGATATCAAGTACCAAAAGGAACCTATGAACCAGGAAAAACAGTTGGAGTTCGTAATTTAGATGGTATTATTCAGATAATAGATAAGGATACAGGTAAAATTTTAGCAGAGCATAATGAATGCACACTGAAAGGGAAATTAATACAGATTAGCCATCCTGAAAGGGATAAAACTTTAAAGATAGACAAACTATATGAAAAAGCTTTAAATGTACTGAACAACACCAATGAAGCCAAGATTTTTCTCGATAGAATTAGGATTGAAAAACCAAGATACATCAGGGACCAATACAGTTTAATATGCAACACTTGTAAAAATGTAGAGAAAAAACTCATAGAAGAATCTCTTAAATATTGCATAGAAAGAGAGATATTCAGTGCTGTAAGTTTTAGAGATGCAATTGAATTTTTAGGTGAGAAATATAAGGAATTAGATAACCAAAAACTAGAAACAGCTAATAAAAACATCCCTTCTATCCCTCAAAGATATGATATTAAAACCCAAATTAGGGATACATCAGAATATGTAAAAGCATTGGAGGGATAAGATGATAGGTAAAATTGATTATATAAAAGAATATGCCAAAGAACTAAAGTTATTAAATCTGCAAAAAAAGATAGACGAGTTCATAGAACATGGAGAAAAGGAAGATTTATCATATCAAGAATTTCTTTACCAAATATTAAATGAAGAGATAATTGCTAAGGAGCAGAGGAAAAAACAAACTCGATTAAAAAATGCAGGATTTCCTGTAATAAAGACAATAGAAGAATTTGATTTTGAATTTCAAAAGTCTATCAGCAAAAGACATATAAACAGGCTTCTAGAAATGGACTGGATAGATAAGATATACAATCTTATCTTCCTAGGTCCTCCTGGTGTAGGGAAAACTCACTTAGCCATAGCATTAGGCTATAAAGCTATAGATATGGGATACAAGGTAAGCTTCATCTCAATGGACAATTTGGTCTATTCATTAAAAACACAGGATATAATGAGAAAGAGTAAGATAAAGATAAATAAAATACATTCCTCAGACCTTGTAATTATTGATGAAATTGGATATCTACCAATTAATCGCGAGGAAGCTAATATGTTTTTCCAGTTAATATCAGCCTTACACGAACAGACTTCAATTATAATTACATCAAATAAGGGCTTTGGAGATTGGAACGAATTATTAGGAGACCCAGCATTAACTACAGCTATATTAGACAGGCTTACCTATAAATGTGAGTTATTTAATATGACTGGCAAAAGCTATAGGCTTACACATAGAAAATCCTTTTTAGAGGATTAGAAACTGGAAATTGTTCGGGAAAATTATTTTCCGAAATTTAAGGAAAAGTACTTGCCGTTTACAAAAGTTGACTTTTATTTAGGAATATTCTGTATATTGCTTACCCAATCTTTAAATTTGAGTTTCTTTTATCTAATATTTGAGGCGGTACCAGAAATAAGTGGTTGGAACCTATATGAAGTTTTATTAGTATATGGGTTTTATACTCTTAATTATGGATTTTTCATGTTTTTATTTGGTAACCTTAGGAGCCTTAAAGGTTATTTATTTTCAGGTGAATTTGAGACTATGCTTATAAGACCAATTCCACCAATTTTTCATATTATGATATCAGGCTTTGACGAAAGATCTATATTTCAGACAATATTAGGATTTATTATTATACTGTACTCATTTTTAAACCTGAATATTGCAATTAATTTTACCACTATCGGATATGTTATTGTATTTATGATTTTGGGTAGTTTAATTTTTGGTGGTATAGCAATTATTGCTGAAACTATTTTATTCTATACTAGATATAGTTTTACACCAATAGATAGCATTTTTTTTCTAGCCCAGTTTGTTAAATATCCAATGTCTATATTTGGTACAGTATTAAAGAAAATTCTAACTTTTGTGATACCATTAGGATTTCTGAGTTATTATCCTTCAAACTTTTTTTTGAATAAGGTTAATATAGGATTTAATGTATTTCTAGTAGAAGGAATTATCTTGTGTGTTTTAGCTATTATATCAAAAAAATTTTTTGATAGAGGATTGAAGAAGTATGAAGGTAACGGTAATTAATGTAGGAGGAATCTTCATTGGCTATTTACAATGTTTTTAATGCTAAAGAATAATAGTGGTATTTCAACAATGGATTTATGGAAGGTAGAAAATATTTGTAATGAAAAAAAGATTGTATATGGATTAATGTGTTTGGCAATATGAAAATACAATTTTTGGCCATTTAAAATGCAATTTTACAATGCAATTGTCAGCATAGTTTTTAATTTGCTATACGATAACTTTTCCCTGTAGATATTAGCATGTGTGAGTGATATACTAGCCTATCGACTATTACAACTATCGGCTTTTTATCAAATAAAAAGCTTTTCTATTGATGTTTTATGGGGGAATGGCATTCTTAGTCTTAAGGCATTTTTCAAGTAGCTTGTGATTATATGCGTCTAAGTTTGTAATTATAGGTTCAGGAACTAACATATTTCTGGATATATGTTATCATTATGTTCCGCTGTTTTTATACAGAACTTCATAATTTCTAATTTTTCTCAATAGTTTCCATCTTCTCCGTTATAAGTATCATATTCATTAGTATCCTTAATTCTATAGAATTATAGAGAAAGGATTTATAATTAGAAAGTGAAAATTCTGGTGTAGCCATTTTTAAGGTCTCAATTAATTTACCCATAGTTTCGTTGGGTTTGTCGTGGATAGATTCTGTCAACGTTTCAATGCTTATCCTGTTTGATTTGAAATATTATGCTGGGTTAATTTTAAACGCCTTCTCATACTCTGTATGTTTTTGCCAAATTCATATAGATTGTAATACAATCATCTCACTCTTAAAGGTAAAAGTTGGAGAGTTTTGATTTTGTTAAATATAAATGGATTAGAGACAAAATATGTTTATACTTTATTAATAATATAGCATATTTATACTAATTTTTATTAATTTTGGTGCTAATTATAAGAAAAGTGGTGCGAATAGAATCAAAAAATTAGATTGTTTGAAATCTAACTTTTTTGTTCTCATTCATCTGATATCCTGTAGTATTTATGAAATTACTAAAAATGAATTATTATAAAGTACTAATGGCTAGTATTGGTAACTGTAGGTAATTGAAGGAAAAATTTAGGTTTTATACTGAAAATTTATAAATAGCATAGCATTTAATATTATCATAGATTTCCCAAAAATTAATCTAATTTGAATTGTATTGAAATAATTGGAAATTTATGTTTATAATAAGGTAAATAAATTTAATATTAGAAATGAATGATGAGAGTAACTTTTCTAAGTTATGATTTATCCCTATTATATTAAAATATGGATTTATTTTAGAAAAGAGGAATTAAAAAATTGATCAAAACTTAGTATTTGGAAATATTTGGGAAGAGGGAATGAGCAGGCATTTTACCGTTAATATCTCCATCTAAAAAAAGGAGAACTAAATTTAGGAGGTCTATTTATGGAAAATCTTAATAGAAAATTGTTATTAATTTTGCTATCTGTTAGTATATTTTTCTTCCTCTTTGGATGTAACAATGAAGATAAGTTGGAATCGCTAGATAAGACAAAAGATGTTATAAGAAAAGATGTGCAGGAAGTTAAGGTCAAATTTGAAAAGTATGATATTATAAAAAGTTTAGAAGAACATGGAGTTACACTAGAGACGCCAGAAATCGATATTTTTAGTGTTAAAGATGATGTGTTAATCTTTGGCATACGAAATCCTACTATTGAAATTGAAGATGTTACAAAAGCCACTGAATTTGGTCCTCCTGTAACCCATTCAAAATTAATGAAGTATGATTTAAATAAAGATACATTATCAGAAATTTATAAGTTTGAAAGTCCTATACAATGTTACGATGTAGCTGTTAAGGGTGATGAAGTAATAATAACATACAGTGACCATAAGGATGATTTAGAAAGCTTAAATGCATCTAAGGTCCATTGTTATATAGCAAAAATAAAAGGGAATAAAATGACAAATATAGATTCCTTTGTAATAAACTTTTATTATGATGTTCCTTTTTTGGCTACCCTAAACGGTGATATTTATTATTCTTATAACAAAAAGGTAAACAATCAAGAGGTATTTGGAATAAATAAAATTATAGATGATTCTGTAATTAATATAGTTGAGTACAAGGATATTAAATTGTTAGATAGTAGAATATATAGTAATGGTAAAGAAATGATGTTATCTATAGATGAAGGAGAGCAGGCCTTTTTCTATATTTTTAACGAAGATGGTTTTTTATTAAAGAAGCCCTTAGATTTAAATAAGAGAATCCGTTCATATAATCTATTATCCAATGGAATAATTATGTCAATTGAAGAAAAGGATTCAGGCAAATATTATATAGAGTTTCTTGATTTAAAATCCGATAAAATAATTCGCAAGCACATAGGTCCCATGTATTATATGGTAAACAATGGGAAAATGGATTGTATAGGAACGGGGGATTCTTTTAATCTTAATCATTTTATGGTTAGGGATGACCAAATAATAAATACTTATATTGATATACATAATGAAATAATAGGGTCTACTAGAAAATCCACTAGCAGAGTTATTAGAATACATCCAAATAGAAAAAATGTCTATGGGGTTTATTTTGAAGGCTTAGGCATCTATACTAATGTAAAAATATTAGATTGATCTTGATAAGCCTGACGCGATTATTATGAGTTAACAGATGAAAGGAGCCAAGGTTATATGAAACCATCTGAATATAATTTCTTTTATGAATTTCCAAGGGATTCCAATGAATTGATTGCATACAATTCCAGAACTAACTCATTAGCATTAATTGAAAAGGAAAAGTATTCTAAGTATAGGAATTTTAAAGATAAGCATATTCCTATTGATGATGAGGAATTAGTAAAAGATTTAAGAAGGGGACAATTTTTAATTGATGATGATATTGATGAATTAGAATTATTAAGATTCAGGCTCCTAAGTTCAAGATTCGATAACAAAAGCTTGTCCATAACCATTGCACCTACAATGAATTGTAATTTTAATTGTATTTATTGTTATGAGAAACCTCGTGAAGAAAACATATTCATGACAGAAGAAGTTTAAAAAGGAATAATAGATTATATAAAAGGTCAATCCAAATATTTAGAAAATATACATATATCATGGTACGGAGGAGAACCTTTATTAGCATTTGATATTATAAAGAGAATGTTGGAAGCTATTATGAAAATGTGTAAAGAGAAAGATATCAAATATAATTCTTCTATCGTAACAAATGGATATAACTTGAATAGGGATATTGCAATAAAATTGAAAAAGATAAACATTAATTCTATCCAAATAACCTTAGGTGGAAATGAAGAAATGCATAACAAGAGGCGTCCACTAAAAAATGGACAAGGCACTTTCCATAAAATATTAGATAATCTATCAAAATCTGTTGATGTTTTACCCAATATATCTTTAAGAATTAATATAGACAAAAAAATACTGATGAAGTTAATTCTATCTTACAGGAGTTAGATAGATTTGGTTTAAAAGGTAAGGTATATCCTTACTTAGGATGTGTAGAGTCTATAAACAACTGTCATTCTTCAGCCAATTGTCTGGCTGTAAAGGAATATTCATATAAAGATTTGAAATATAATGAAAAATTACAACAATATGGTTTTATCAAAAATATCATATATAACTATTCAGAACTTAAGAGTAGTTATTGCAGTGCAGATAAAATTAATTCAATGGTTATAGACCCGGGAGGCAATGTCTATAAATGTTGGTGTGAAATAGACATATGTGAATATAAAATAGGTAATATATTAGACCATAAATTAAAAAAATTATGAAAATATAAGCAGATATTTGGGATATGTTCTTTATGATGCTACTATGGATGAAGAATGTAGAGAATGTAAGATTTTGCCCTTGTGTATGGGGAATGCCTTAAAAATAGAATGGGAAACAAAGCTAACAGATGCTCTAAATATATATATGTATTAAAAGATTATATTAAGAAAATAGCTGATGAGTTATATAGAGAAGCAATTGTAAAAGATAACGTATAGACCACAATTAGCATAATAATTATATTCAATATATTATTATAAAAATACTATGTAAAGGAGGCAAGGATATGAAGTACTTAGTGGAAAATGTTGAGCTTAATGGATTATGGCTAACTCCCATTTGTCTTGATTACTATCCGTGCTCTAGTAAAGGTAGTGTCGGATGCGACCTAGAAATAATCAGAGCTGACTCGGAGCCCATAGTAGAACCTAAAATTAAGTAAATATTAGTTTTAGTAACTATTCTAATTTTAGTAGTAAAATTGGAGTAGTTACACACTATAGTATGTTATAAAAAGAGAAGGAATATTAACAGCCAAAAATTTAACAAGTCCATATTAGTATTTATTTTAATTCTGTCAATTGCATTTATATTAACAGGATGTACAACAACTGCTGGCAATAATATTCTTGATATAGATGAATATCTTAAAAAGAACCATGTTAGCTTAGATTTGCAAGATGAAAAATATATAAAGGGTTTTAGCATATTTGATAAAGCTATAAATAAATACCATGTTTTTTTGATAGGGGAAACGCATTATACAAAGAAGAATTATGATTTGATGTTAGCATTTATTAAATATTTAAACAAAAAGGCTGATGTGAAATATATACTATGCGAAAAAGGATATAGTGACACTGTATATATTAATAGATATTTAGATACAGGAGATAAAAAAACCTATTTTTTTCATTTAAATATACAAATATTTCCTTGCCTTCAAGTAAAGAAGAATATGAATTCTTTAAAAAACTAAGGGAATACAATATGCCCCTTAATGATAGTAAAAAAATTAAGTTAATTGGAATAGATATGGAGCAGCACGTGACTTCTTCAACAGCATATTTAAAGTCCATATTACCTAAAGACGAGTCATCTTTACAAATAAAAGATTCTTATAAATCGTTTTAAGGGATTGGAATATACTGCTAGTTCTTGGGAAGAACGTCTTGAATATACTAATTTTTTAAAATTAATAGTGGATAATATGGAGGAAAAGGAAGAAATTTATTAGGAGTATTTAGGAGATAAATATTTTCATTTTTCAATGGTGCTATATAATTTAGCAATACCGGGAGAGGCATATTATTCCTATGTGAAGAGTGAGAATTATGATGATTTACATTATGTTCGGGAGAAGAGCATTTATGACAATTTTATAAGGGCATATGAACATTTTCCAAAGGGAAAATATTTTGGGCAATTTGGCTCTGCACATATTCACCAAAAATATATTATAGATTATATGTACGGGAAGGGAAGATTCGGAATCTATTTAAATCAAGAGGATTCACCTGTAAAGGGGAAGGTATTGTCTATAAAATATGGATATAAGGATTCGTGTTATTTAGCGAAAGAACCTGATGTACAGAGGGGAAAATATCAATATCGGGAAGAAACATCGGCGAGTCATCTAAATAATATGAGAATTTTAGAAAGATATTTAGATAAGGATATTACAATATTTAAGTTAAATGGAAAAGGTTCTTCATTCAAAGAAGAATTATATTTCGTACAGGATCCAAATGGAGGGGTGACTACCGATTATTTTCAATATATAGTAGTTAATAAAGGATTCAGAAGCAACAACTCCTTTTGAATAAAAAACAGGAGAAAAGCCAATAAAATCCCCTAACTTGTTATAAGCTAGGGGATTTTATCTTATTTTATTAAATTTTTTACATTGTTAAACAAATCTTTATTCTCTTTAATTGCTTTTTCATTGCCTATTGTCAAAATATTGTTTTCTTTTAATCCCTTTTCAAATAGTTCAGCGAATTTTTTAATATCCTCTGGTTTTGTATTTAATATTTCTTCTAATTCCCTGTTTAGATCTTCTTCTGTTATTTCTGAAAGGTAGTAGTAATCAGCCGTTTGACCTTTTGCTACATTGGATGTAGGAACAAAGTATTCTTGTAAAGAAGATATTATATGCTTTTCAAAGTCTTTTTCACTCATATTAAAGTTTTTAAGATAATCTATGATACTTTTATATACATCATAGGTTTGTTTTAAATTTGGATCTCTATAGCTGCCGAGAAATATATTGGCTTCATCTATGATTTCCATTAAGGCTCCATAGGCTCCACCTTTTATACGTATTTCATTGAATAGATAATCTGATTGTAAAATATTATTTAAGACTTTCATTTTTCCACTATAGCTATATCCATGTTTTGTAAAGTCAAAGGTTTGGAAATTAAATAATACATCCATGGTTGAAGAAAAGGCTTCATTTTTATTATCAAAATTAAAATCGTATTTTTGTGAAGAAACTTCTTTATTTCCAATGACTTTTAGTAAAGTTGGAAGATTTTTGCTAAATGCATCGTATTCCTTTTGCTCTCCAGTAATAGAAATCAACATATTTTTTCTATTTAATAGAGTATTTTTAACTTCTTCTAGATTTTGAACCATCTCCTCATATTTCTTATCAAAATTTTTATCAAGGTCTACAATAAAATCGTAATAGGATAAACCCGATAGTAAATCATTATATTTATATACGGGTGAGTAATATGAAAGGTTTCTTATAATTCCAATTTCAATAGGTGATGAACTCATTTGCATTTCCAGATTGCTTTTGATATTGGAAATTAACAGTCTAATCCTTTCTTTATCATTAAAATTAGTATTTGCTATTTCTTCAGCCATAATTTCTAACATCTTTGGTATGTTTTCTTCTGTTGCATAGGATGATACAACAAATTTAGGGTCATATATATTGCTTGAACCCGGTTTTGCAACTACGTTAGTATAATATCGGATTCCGCCGGTGTACATAGCTTCTTCTATTGGCAGTTGAGTATAACTGTATTTTTTAGTGTTGACCTTTCCTAATAATTGAGATAGTAAGTTGATATAAGGAATTTGTTCTTGTTTTATAGTAGATGCATCAAAATATAGATTTATAAAACCTACTCCATTTGTAAATAATGGATGATGTAGAGTTTTTATTCCATTTATCTTTTTCTCTTGTGTAGGAATTTTTTCTATCTTAGGTTCTAGATCTTCTTTTGACAGAGTAGGTATGGTGCTTAATATGTCTTCAGAATTAGGAGTGCTATTCCATTCTTGTAATTCCTCATACTCTTTAACCAACTTTTCTATTTCATCTTCAGATAAAGAAGCTTTATATTTTGCTAATTTTTCTACAACGGCTTTATTTCTTTCTTCCATCAAACCTTTTTTAGGTTTAATAACTACTATCGAGCTGTGATTATTTTTTAGAATGTATTTTTCAATTAGATTTTCAAAATATGGTTCTTCTAAAGCCACTTTTAGTTCTGAAAGGGCGCCATCAATATCTATCATGTTGAGAGGATTTCCATCATAAAGCCAGCTTAACATGGCTAATTCACCATATAATAGTCCTGTGGTTGCTCCTCTTGAGAATTGTTGTCTTTGGTCTAGTTCCACACTATTTAATGTTGATTTAATCAAAGTTTTATCTATTCCCTTATCTACTATATCCTTTAATGAAGAATAGACAATCTCTTCAAATAGATTTTTCATATCTTCATTGGTGTTTTGTGCTACTACTGATATATAAGGTTGGATAGCGTTAGTAAAATACATAGAGCTAATATTATTAAAGCCAGCCTTATTTAAATTTTGAACCACTGGAGAAGCTGGATTATCAAAGAGCATTTGGCCTAAAAGACTAAAAGCTAAGGTCGTTTTTAAACTTGGATTTTCATCTAATGTAAAGTTGAGTGATATAATCGCTTTATTCTCTTCTGTATCTTCATCTAGTATAGGATATTCTACTATTAATTCCTTTTTCTCTTTAAAAGGTTTTTGGATAATAGGCTTTGAATCCACTTCTATTTTATTATAATCCTTCAAATAATTCTCATTAATAAACTCCAACTTCTCTAGAATATCTACTTTTCCATAAATATAAATATAACAATTAGAAGGATGATAGTATTTATCATAAAATTCTTTTAATTCCTCAAAGGTTAAATTGGGTATTTCTGCTGGATCTCCACCAGACATATATTTATAATTGGTCTCTGGATATAAGCTTTTCATTATATAGTAATAAAGCTGGGAATCTGGTGAAGACAAAGCTCCTTTCATTTCATTATAGACTACTCCATTATACTCTAGAGGAGAATTCTTGTCTTCAATTTTATAATGCCATCCATCGGTTTTGAAGAACTTCTCATCTTCATAGAAAGAAGGTTTGAAGACTACATTTAAATATACATCCATTAAATTAGAAAATTCAGTATCGTTCATACTTGAAAATGGATAAGATGTCCTATCAGGGTATGTTACACCGTTGATGAAAGTTGTTAAAGACCCCTTCAGAATCTCAAAGAATAGCTGTCTTACAGGGTATTTTTCTGATCCTCCATTTAGTATGACATGTTCAAGAATATGGGGTATTCCTTTATCATTATCAACAGGTGTTCTAAAGGAAATAGTAAAGGTTTTATTTTCATCATCATTTTCTATTTGTAATAGTTTTGCACCACTTTTTTCATGATAAAAAATTCTTCCTACTGATTCAATGTTCTTTAAATTTGTTTCTTCAATTAATTTGAAACCATGATAAGTTTTTCCTACTTCCAATTTAGGTTCTGCAGTATGCGTTTGGGCATAACTGAAATTAGAAACTAATAATGTTAATAACATTATAGTTAAGATAAATGATGATATTTTTTTTCTCTTTTCAACCAATAATCTCATAGTATCCCCCTTTTTTATATTTTTTAAGTAATAGTTAGTACAGTGTTTTTAACATGAATATTGTAAATGATATATGTAATTAACACTGTGCCACAGTATTAATTACATAGTACACTAAAGCTATATTGTTGTCAATAGGGAAACAAAAAATAATATAATTTAGTACTAATGTCATGAGTTGATTATTACAAACATCCAAGGACTTAGCGTTAATTGATGAAACTAATATACTCAATTTCAATGATATCAGAGTAAGGGAAATTACAATGGTCATCAATACGGCAAATGGATTAGCAGAGCAAACTTGAATGCATAGATTGAAGCTGCGATAGCAGGAGAAAAGGTTGAGTAAATTAGATGACGATTTCCAAGAAAATAATGTAGGGTTTAGAAGATTTATCTAAGCATTTGGGTTACCAGAACAATTAGCATTTTTCTAGATAAATAAAAATAACACATTATATAATTGAGGTTAAGTAGCATAAAGTTTTAATTTATTAAATTTATATCTAGTGTATAATATTGAGGGATACTATAATACGGGAGGTAGGTTCAATTGAAAAAGATAGTTATTGCATTAGGTGGCAACGCCCTACAAGATGGCAATAAGGGTGCAACTGCTGAAGCTCAACTGGAAATAGTGAGGGAAACTGTAAAACACCTAGCTGATATAATAGAGGACGGAAATACTGTAATTATAACCCATGGTAATGGCCCTCAAGTAGGAAGAATAGTCATTCAAAATGAAATCGCTAGTGATGTTACCCCAGCTATGCCTTTTGATGTGTGTGGAGCTATGAGTCAAGGAATGATTGGCTACCACATACAACAAGCTTTGGGAGATGAATTGAGAAAAAGAGGAATCCAAAAGCCTGTAGCTACAGTGGTAACGCAAGTAGTTGTGGATAAAAAAGATCCAGCTTTTAATAATCCTACTAAGCCTATAGGCCCTTTCTATTCTAAGGAGGAAGCTGCTAAAATTAATGAAGAAAAGGGCTATATTATGATTGAAGATTCAGGAAGAGGTTATAGGCGGGTGATAGCATCACCAGAGCCTAAAAGGATTGTGGAGTTAGAAACCATAAAAACGCTGCTGGAAAAAGATAATGTAGTAATAGCTGTAGGGGGAGGGGGAATTCCTGTAATAGAAGAAGAAGGTATTCTCAACGGTGTAGCAGCAGTAATAGATAAAGACTTGGCATCTCAGCGATTAGCAGAAGATATAGATGCAGATATTTTAATAATATTAAC
Source organism: Tepidimicrobium xylanilyticum (assembly GCF_900106765.1). NCBI lineage: Bacteria > Bacillati > Bacillota > Tissierellia > Tissierellales > Tepidimicrobiaceae > Tepidimicrobium > Tepidimicrobium xylanilyticum. Next base: position 96,466 of record NZ_FNNG01000003.1, on the reverse strand, counting down.
TGCTGTAGATAATGTAGCTATTAACTTTGGAAATCCTAATCAAAGGAATTTAAACCGAGTAAATACTCAAGACATGAGAAAATATGTAGACGAAGGACATTTTGCACCTGGAAGCATGTTACCAAAGGTTTTAGCGGGAATTAGATTTGTAGAATCAAAACCAGGAAGAAAGGCTATAATAACATCTTTACAAAAGGCTAAGGACGCCCTAAAGGGTTTGAGTGGCACTATTATTGAGTAGGATAATAATTATGTATTTTACAATAAGAAAAGTATAGCAATGGGCACAGAATATGGTGAATTTTATTATATAATATAATGGATACAAAAAATTGTAGTTATGAGGTGTAGAATGAGTAACATTGTACTATTCATCATGGTTTTATTTTCTATTATAAGTGGGATAGATAAACTATTAGGCAATCGCAAAGGATTAGGAGAAAGGTTTGAAGAAGGATTTAAAAGTATGGGGCCTTTGGCAATTACTATGGTTGGAATAATTAGTCTATCGCCAGTTATTGCTCAGTTAGCAAGGCCAATTCTATCTCCTTTATCTAAATTAACAGGATCAGATCCTTCTATATTCGTTTCAAGCCTACTTGCTACTGATATGGGAGGTTATTCAACCAGTGTGGAGATTGCAGGGAGCCAACAGATGGCTGAATTTTCTGGTTTAATTCTAGCATCCATGTTAGGAGCTACCATTTCTTTTACAATGCCCCTAGCTTTAAACTTGGTCTCTAAGGAGGATTTTCCCTTTTTTACAAAGGGAGTACTAATTGGGATTGTAACCATTCCCTTAGGAATGGTAGTAGGTGGACTTGCTATGGGTATATCCATAAAGGAAATTTGGATGAATTTAATACCTGTGATTATATTGTCTCTACTAATAGTTATAGGGTTGTTCAAATTTCATGATATAACCGTTAGGATTTTTAATTTAATAGGCAAAGGTATTATGACTTTAAGTTTAATAGGCCTATTACTTAGTATAATAGATGCCATATTGGGCATAAGGATAATTCCTCATATGGCTTCTTTTGAAGAAGGGATTATAATAGTTGGGAAAATTGGAATAGTTCTATCTGGAGCCTATCCAATGTTTCATCTAGTACAAGAAAAATTTAAATTTAACTTGAGTAAAATAACTGCAAAGATTGGTATGAACCAATTTTCCATATTAGGCCTTATATCTTCTCTTGCAAATTGTGTCCCTATGTTGGCAATTTATGATAAAATGGATGCTAAGGGAAAGATTATAAATGCTGCCTTTGTAGTTAGCGGAGCTTTTGTCTTTGGAGGACAACTAGGATTTGTATCTGGAATTTCAAAAAGGATAGTCAGCCCTTTTATTCTAGCCAAGTTATCTGCAGGTCTGTCTTCTATTTTTCTTGCTAATCTATTGTTAAATCAGGCTAAGAATAGTATTGAAAAAGAAAATAATTAAATGGAAAGGAGTAGTAAACTTGAAGGTGAATGATAGGATTAAAAAATTAAGAAATTTAATGAAGGAAAGGGGAATTAAAGCTTACATAATTCCAACCTATGATCCTCACCAATCGGAGTATCTAGCAGATCATTATAAGACTAGGGTCTGGATTTCAGGTTTTACTGGTTCTGCAGGAACTGTTATAGTAACCGAAGATAAGGCTATATTGTGGACTGATGGAAGGTATTTTATACAAGCGGAAAAGGAATTGGAAGGCAGTGAAATTCAATTATTTAAAATAGGGATTCCGGGCTTTCCTACCTATATGGAATGGTTAAGAGATAATTTGAATGATGGTGATGCATTGGGATTTGATGGAAAGGTATTCCCTCAATCGGATGTGAAGAGGCTAGAAGAAGAAATGGGGCAAAAGAGGATTAGGTTTATAGATGAATATGATTTAATAGGTGAGTTGTGGACTGATAGACCTCCAGCACCAAAGAGCAAGGCATTTGTACATGATGTAAAATATACTGGAAAGACTGCCAAGGAAAAGATCGAAGAAGTGAGAATAGCAATGGAAAAGAAGGGAGTAGATTATTTTCTATTGGGCAGTCTAGACGATATTGCTTGGCTTTATAATATAAGAGGTAGAGATGTAGCTTGCAATCCAGTAGTAATATCCTATGCTCTTATCTCTAAATATGAAGCATGGTTGTTTGTGGATGAGGATAAACTAGATGATGAGGTTAAGACCCATTTGAAAGAAAATGGTATAGCTGTAGATGGATACGATAAGGTTATCGATTATGTTAAGGGCATAAATGAAGGGAACAAAGTATTTTTAGATCCTTCTAGAATAAACAGATGGCTCTATAAGGGAGTACCTGTAGGATGTGAAATAGTAGAGGGAACTAATATTACTACCAAGTTAAAGGGGATAAAAAATAGCACTGAAATTGAAAATCAAAAGAAAGCTTATATTAAGGATGGAGTAGCTTTAGTAAAATTCTTATATTGGCTAGATAATAATATAGGAAAGATCAATATTACAGAAGTATCCGCTGCTGAAAAATTGGAAGAGTTCAGGAGGAAACAGGAAGGTTTTATAGAACCAAGTTTCGATACCATAGCTGCTTATAAGGAAAATGGAGCCATGATGCATTATAAAGCAGAAGAAGGAAAATCCAATTATGAATTAAAGAAAGAAGGTATGTTTTTAGTAGATTCAGGAGGTCAATATTTAGATGGTACTACGGATATAACTAGAACTATAATATTGGGAGATATTACGGAAGAGGAAAAGAAGGATTTCACCCTTACATTAAAGGGACACATAAATTTGATCGATGCTAGATTTTTATATGGAGCTACCGGTTCTAATTTAGATGTATTGGCAAGATATCCCCTATGGCAGGAAGGGATAGATTATAAATCAGGAACAGGTCATGGAATTGGATTTTTATTAAATGTCCATGAAGGACCCCATAGAATATCTACTATTCCTAATAATGTCATATTGGAGAAGGGTATGGTAGTAACCATAGAGCCAGGGGTATATAGGGCTGAGAAATACGGCATAAGGATTGAAAATGTTGCTGTAGTAGTAGAAGACATTGAAACGGATTCAGGCCAATTTATGAAATTTGAAACCATTTCCTATTGCCCAATAGATTTAGAAGGAATAGATGTGGACATGTTAACGGAAAAGGAAAGAAAATGGTTAAACGATTATCACGAAAAAGTGTACGAAAAGCTGTCGCCATTTTTAAATGAAGAGGAAAAGGAATGGCTAAAAGAGGAAACTAGGTCTATATAGGAGAGCACTTACTAAGTGCTCTTTTTTTCAATATTTATAATTAATGTTAATAATATATCAAAGAATGATGAAATATTTATTATTTCGACATAATTTGTGATATTATAGTATTATAGACACTATAATAAAGGGGTTTTTCATTTGAAACGAAAGATTATTTTATTGACCATTATATTAATGCTATTAACTACTCCATCTTCATCAAGCAACTATTACCAAAAAAAGGTGATAAAAATAGCTGGAGATAACAATTATCCGCCTTATGAATTTGTAGATGAGGACGGTAGATACAGAGGTTTTAATGTGGATATGATGAGAGCCATAGCAATAGAACTAGGACTTGAAATAGAATTAATTCCTATGTCCTGGCAGGAAGCTATGGAGGCTTTGGAAAGAAGAGAAGTTGATGCAGTACAGGGAATGACAAGGAGTAAGAGTAGAGAAGAAAAGTTTGACTTCTCCTTGCCTTTAGTTATTAACTCACAAGCCATATTCGTTTTAAAGGAAACCAATTATATTTCTAGCATTGAGGATTTAAAGGGGAGCAGAGTATCCTTTCAAAAAGGAGATATTAGTTATGAATTAAGCCAAGAAGTTGAAGGCATTGAATCTTATACGAGAGTTAATCAAGAGGAAGCAATAGATCTTTTGTTGGAAGGTAAAGTAGATGCTTTTATGGGAAATAGGCTCACAGGAATATACTACCTACAAAAAGAGGGGAATTTTGACAAAGTAAAGATAGTTGGCGAGCCTATGCATGAAACTGAGTATTGTGTAAGCGTTTTAAAGGGCAATGATCAATTATTAGAATTGTTTAACTCTGGAATAGAAGCCATAACTAAAAATGGGACCTACGATAAGATTTATAAGAAATGGTTTGGGGAAACCTTTGTTGATAAGACCAAATTTTTTAAGAACTTGTTATATATTTCTATAGCTGTTCTTTTAGTAGTTTCTGTAGTGGCTTTTGTTAACTTGTATTGGAATAAAAATTTAAAGAAGAAAGTTGAAGAAAGAACTGTAATATTAAACACCTTGAATAGAGAGTTAGAAGATCAGAAGCAGGCAATTGAAAAAAGCAATAAACTGAAAGGGAAAATTTTAGAAAGTATATTGAGCGGTATTATTGTATTTGATAACTATGATAAGGTCATTGAATACAATAAGGCAGCTGAAAGGATTCTAAATAGGAAATTAAACATAGAAGAAGATTGGAAAAGCCTTAATCTAGAAGGAGTATATGGATTAAAGGGTTATGACATTGCTAAAAAGGGGAAATTAATGACTGGTAATAAAGAGATTTCAAGTAAAAACAAAAAATTATATATTAGCTATAGCTTCATACCAATAAACAAATCAGGTGAGGGAATAATCCTTTTAATAAACGATCTAACTGATATGAAAAAATATCAGGAAATGGCTAGTTACAACGATAAAATGCAGGCATTAGGTCAACTTTCAGCGGGAATTGCCCATGAAATAAGGAATCCTCTAACATCTATAAATACATTCATCGATTTAATACCATATAAATTAGAGGATGAACAATTTAGGAAGGACCTGGTTACTGTTACCAAAAAAGAAATAAATAGAATGAACGAACTAATAACCCAGTTAATTGACTATACCAAACCTGTAATAAGGCAACCTACTTCATTTTTAGTTAATGAAGTGATAGATGAAATATTAATTTTATTTAGCAATCAATGCAGGAAAAAAGGAATAAATACTATTAAAAACATGGGAAAATTATCCGTATTTGCAGATAGGAATCAAATCAAACAAGTATTAGTAAATATCATACTTAATAGCATAGAATCTATAGAAGGAGGGGGTGAAATCCATATATCAACGTATAAAAATGAAAATGAGGGAATTATTATCATAAAAGATAATGGTTGTGGGATACCAGAGGAACATATAGATAGAATATTTCAACCCTTCTTTACATTGAAACCTCATGGTACTGGAATAGGGTTAGCCATTACTAAAAAAATTGTGGAAGAGAATAAGGGGAATATTTCCATAGAGAGTCATGAAAACAGTGGAACCAGTGTAACTGTATCGTTACCTGTGCTATAAACTGGAGGGATACTAATGAACAAAGTTCTTATTATAGATGATGAACCTGGCATTTTAACGGCATTAAAATTTGCCCTTGAAGATGAATATAATGTAGACATAACTACCAATGTGGAGGAAGGCTTAGAAATAATTAGAGATAAGGATATAGATATAGTTTTACTAGATATTTATCTTGGCGAATATAATGGACTTGATATATTGGGAATGATCAAGGCGAATTATCCTAGCGTTATAGTCATATCTATGACGGCTTATGGGACTATTGAATCTTCAGTTGAAGCCATTCAACGTGGGGCTTATTATTATATAACCAAACCTATAGACATGAATAGTTTAAAAATTCTGATGAAAAAGGCTCTGGAGTATAAAAATTTAAGTAGGGAAGTAGAAAATCTGAAGAAAGATAAATCTTCAGAAGAATTTGATATGAGAGAAATTGTATTTACAAGTAAGGCAATGAAAAATGTATTTGATGTTATTAATAGGATTAAGGACTTGGATATTAATGTTCTGATTTCAGGGGAAAGTGGCACAGGAAAGGAGTTAATAGCTAAGGCTATTCACTATTCTAGTAAGAGGAGAAATAAGCCATTAATTAGTGTTAATTGTGCAGCTATACCCTATAATCTATTGGAATCGGAACTTTTTGGGTATGAAAAGGGTGCTTTTACAGGGGCCAATCAGCGTATGAAAGGTAAATTTGAATTGGCTAATGGTGGAACTCTATTACTTGATGAGATTGGAGATATGGAAATTGGGATGCAGGCCAAAATTTTAAGAGTATTGGAGGAGAGAATGATTACTCCATTAGGCAGTGATACTCCCATTCCATTAGATATTAGATTTTTAGCTGCTACTAATTTAAATCTAGAGGAAGAAGTTAAAAAAGGAAATTTCAGAGAAGATTTATTGTTTCGTTTGAAAGTTATTACTATAGAGGTTCCTCCCTTAAGAAATAGAAAAGAAGATATTCCCATTTTAACTCAATACTTTTTAAACAAATATTCCAAGGAGTTCAATAAGGAAATAAGAGGAGTATTGCCTAGTGCTGCAGAAGCCCTAGAATCTTATAACTACCCTGGAAATATAAGGGAATTAAAAAATATAATACAAAGGGCAGTGGCTCTCACAAATAATGATTTTATTGGTCTACAGGATTTACCTGCTGAACTGTTATCAACTTTAGAGTTGAAAGGAAATAGAGACTATATTTCTGTATATATTGGGGAAAAACTAGAAGATGTGGAAAGAAAGTTGATATTGAGAACCTATGAATTTTTCCATAAGAATAAAAGAAAGACTGCCAAAACTTTGGGTATCAGTGAAAGAAGCTTATATAATAAATTAAATGAATATGGAATGGATTAGCATGAAAAAATTTCATACTTTGAAAAATATTCAGATAAATCAATTATTCTAATACAGCTTGGAATCGGAAGGCTATAGTAAAAACCTGATGATTTCAAGCTTTTATTTTTTTATGAGGGAATAAAAACTTGGCATAGTTATTGCAAAAATATTATGCAGAGCTTAATTAAAAATATTTTTAAAGGGGGAGTTATTGTGAAAAACAAAAAATCACTGTTAACTATTGCTTTATTATTAGTCATTACAATTGCATTGTCTGCTTGCAGCAATGGAAGTACTGGTAATGAGAATACAGGTTCTTCTTCAGAAGGCGAAATAGTTATAGCCCATGCTGGTCCAATGACTGGGGACTCAGCTCAATTTGGCGATATGAAAAACAAAGCTATTCAATTAGCAATTGATGAGGTAAATGAAAAGGGTGGAATTAATGGGAAGAAAGTAGTTCTATTAACTGGTGATGATACAAGTAATCCTAAAGAAGCTCCTAATGTGGCACAGAAATTTGCCCAAGATGACAGGGTTCTTGCTGTTATAGGTCATTGGAATAGTTCATGTACCCTTGCAGCAAGGGGAATTTATGATGCAGCAGGTATACCACTTCTTGCAGATTCAGTTAATAAAGCTTTAACAGACGGTACTACTCCAACTGCTTATAGGATTTCATTGACAGATACAGCGCAAGCAAAATCCTTAGCAAAATATGCATATGATAAGTTGGGCAAGAGAAGAGCTGCAATTCTATACACAGCAAATGACTTTGGAACAGGATTAATGGAAGACTTTGGTAAGGCCTTTAAGGAATTAGGTGGGGAAATAGTAGCTACAGAAACCTATTTTGAAGGACAATCAAAGGATTTCAGCCCTCAATTAACTAAGATAAAGGGTACCAATCCAGATTTATTATTCATAGCTGGATATTATGTTGAGACAGCATTGATTGCACAACAATCTAAAGAGTTAGGCCTTGACATTCAAATGTTGGGTACTGAGGGAATTAGTTCAGAAGAATTAATTAAGTTAGGTGGAGAAGCAGTAGAAGGTATAATATTTGCAGGATTCTTCCATCCAGATATAGAGTTTCCTGGTACTAAGGAGTTTGTTGAAGCTTTCAGAGCAAAATACAATAAGGATCCTGATACCTATGCAGCTTTAGCTTATGACTCAGCAAAATTGATTTTTGCTGCCATTGAAGAAAAAGGTGAAAGCAGACAAGGTATAATGGAATTTTTAGACGAAGTTGAAGATTTTCCAGGAGTAGCAGGGCCTATCTCCTTTGATGAAAACCACGATGTGGTAAGAAATATAGTCGTTTTAACTGTGAAGGATGGGAAAATAGTACCAGCAGCAGAGCAGGTTGATTAGTCGCTTAGGATTTCTAAATTAAAGGAAGGTGTAGCTTATGTTTTTAGAACAACTTAGTAATGGTATTGCATTAGGAAGTCTCTATGCCTTAACAGCAGTAGGATATACCATGGTATATGGAATAATACGCCTAATAAACTTTGCCCACGGGGATATTTATATGATGGGAGCCTTCTTTGCATATACCGCTATAGCATACTTTAATCTACCGCTAGTACCTTCGTTTTTAATAGGCATGGTATGTGCAGCTTTGCTAGGGGTTTTTATAGCAAAGTTTGCATATACCCCTGTCTTTAATGCACCTAAGATAAACCTATTCTTATGTGCGATAGGTACAGCAATATTTCTAGAGAATTTTGCAATGCTTGTATGGGGACCTGAAACCCAATCATTTCCAACCATGATTCAAAACGAGATATATGCTTTTGGCGGATTTAAGATTACTAAATTACAGGCTGTTATATTATTAACTTCTATTATTTTGGTTTTGATTCTAACTTATATTGTTAAAAAGACAAAGATTGGTAGGGCAATGAGATGTGCTTCTCAGGACATGGTAGCAGCCAGATTAATGGGAATAAATACAAATAAAGTCATATTCATCACCTTTGCTTTAGGTTCTTCATTAGGAGCTGCTGCAGGTACTCTTGTTGCCATGTATTATAAAGCTGTATATCCTATGATGGGATTTTCCGCTGGATTAAAGGCTTTTGTGGCAGCAGTTATAGGAGGTATAGGAAGTATAACTGGTGCCATGTTTGGTGGTTTAATTATGGGTATAGCAGAGAGTCTAGGAGCAGCTTATATTTCTTCAGGGTATAGGGATGCTATAGCTTTTATCATTTTGATTATCATACTTCTTTTTAAACCTACTGGATTGTTTGGGAAGACGGTAAAAGAGAAGGTATAAAGGGAGTGAAAAGATTTGGGAAACTTAGCAGATGTGTTAATCAAGTTATCGATTGCAACAGTTATACTCTACTTCGTCATTAAGATTTTATCTAAGGGCTTTGATAAGATAACGGATAAAATATCAACTATGGATAGCCAAATGGTAAGAAAGCTCATATACCTTATTGTTGGCATCCTATTAGTGGCGCCCTTTTTAATTAGCCGGTACCCCTACATTTTGAGAACTAGTATAGTGGCTATTATGTACGTAGTTCTTGCACTTAGTTTAAATTTCGTATTAGGCTTTGCAGGCCAACTTTCGATGGGACATTCTGCCTTTTACGGTATTGGTGCATATGTTACGGCACTACTAATGGTAAACTTTAAGGTTTCATTTTGGATTGCATTTATTGCTAGTGCTATAGTAGCAGGATTTTTTGGATTTCTTCTTGGCGTACCGACTTTAAGGTTAAAAGGCGATTATTTAGCCATAACTACTATTGGTTTTGGAGAAATATTGAGGTTAATACTTGTAAACTGGATTGAAGTAACCAGAGGTCCTGCAGGCATTCCAGGAATTCCTTCTCCTAAGATATTTGGATTTACCATAAATAATAATATAGGTTATTACTATATTATTTTATTACTTGCTTTTTTTACAGTATTTATCTCCAGCAGGCTTTTACATTCAAGACTTGGTCAAGGTTTTATAGCTGTTAGAGATGATGAAATAGCAGCTGAAGCCATGGGAATAAATTCTACCTATTTGAAAATACTTGCTTTCGTGTTGGGGGCAGCTATTGCAGGAATGGCAGGAAGCTTCTTTGCTACTTTCGTCCATTATGTAAATCCAGATAACTTTACGTATATGGAATCGGTAACCATATTGTGTATGGTTGTACTAGGAGGTCTAGGAAGTATACCTGGAGTAATTTTAGGAGCGATTGTTCTTACAATACTTCCAGAGGCTTTAAGAGGCATAGCCCTTTATAGATATGCAATTTACGGACTACTTTTAATACTCATGATGATTAATCGTCCAGGTGGAATGATTGATATGGATAGATTAAAGGGAGGCAAGAACAATGAAAATTTTAGAGGCAGTAGGAATAACAAAATCCTTCGGAGGTCTTACAGCAGTAAATAACGTTGATTTTTATATTGAAGAAGGAGAAATAGTGAGCCTTATTGGTCCCAATGGGGCAGGTAAGACTACTTTTTTCAATTTAATAACGGGAGTTTATGAACCTACCAGCGGTGTAATCAATTTCTTAGGCAAAGAAATCCATAATTTAAAGTCCTATGAGATTACAGTAGCAGGAATAGCTCGAACTTTTCAAAATATAAGGTTATTCAGCAGTATGACAGTTTTTGAAAATATTATGATTGGGCAATATTGTAGAACTGAAGCCAATCTGGTAAACGTAATATTTAAAACCAAAAAGGCTATGGAAGAACAGGAAAAAGCTAGAGAAAAGGTTCAGAGGATAATAGACTTCTTAGGATTAGAGTCTGTAGCAAATGAAATAGCAACAAGTCTACCCTATGGCGAGCAGCGTAGAGTTGAAATTGGTAGAGCTTTAGCAACAGAACCAAAACTATTGCTATTAGATGAACCAGCTGCAGGGATGAATACTCAAGAAAAAGTAGAGATGCAATCCTTAATAAGAAAGATTAGGGATAAAGGATATACCGTATTACTGATAGAACACGACATGAAATTGGTTATGGGTATATCTGACAGGGTTGCTGTTTTAGACTATGGGAATAAAATTGCAGAGGGAAAACCTAATGAGGTCCAAAGAGATGAAAGAGTTATATCTGCCTACTTAGGGAAGGAGGTAGGTTAAATGCTAAAAATTAGAGATTTAGACGTATTCTATGGAGGAATTCATGCATTAAAGAGGATCAATTTTGAAATCAATGAAGGACAGATAGTAACACTAATAGGCAGTAATGGAGCAGGTAAAACTACTATTCTAAAAGTCATTTCAGGAATAGTAAAACAAAAAAATGGACAAGTGTTTTTTCAAGAAGAGGACATTAGCAAGCTTCCCTCTGAAAAAATAGTTGAACTAGGCGTAATCCATGTTCCAGAAGGAAGAAAGATATTCACTGCTTTAAATGTTGAAGAGAATTTATTAATGGGAGCCTATCTGAGAAAAGATAAAAAAGAAATTCAAGAGGATTTAGAAAATGTTTATGAACTATTTCCAAGGTTGAAGGAAAGGAGAACACAAATGGGAGGAACCCTAAGTGGTGGAGAACAGCAGATGCTAGCAATAGGTAGAGCGATGATGTCTAAACCTAAATTGTTAATGTTAGATGAACCATCTATGGGGTTAGCTCCAATAATCGTTCAGGAAATATATGAAACCATAAAGAAATTGAACGAGGAAAGGAACTTAACAGTTCTGTTGGTAGAACAAAATGCCAATTTGGCTTTGCAAGCAGCTCATTATGCTTATGTAATCGAAACTGGAGAAATAGTTTTAGAAGGTAGCGGAAAGGAACTATTAGGGGACGATAGGGTTAGGAAAGCTTATTTAGGAGAAGAATAATAATTATATAGAGGAGGTAGAAAGATGTCTAAACAATATGTTTTAGCAGTACCAAATTTTAGTGAGGGTAGAAGGCAAGAGGTAATCGATGCCATTGCTAATGAAATAAGGAATAAAGAAGGGGTAACATTAGTAAGCGTTGAACCAGAATATGATTTTAACAGAACAGTGCTTACTATACTAGGAGAACCAGAGCCATTGAAAGAGGCTTTAATAGCTATGGCTGGAAAATCTTATGAATTAATTGATATGAGGGAGCAGAAGGGTTCCCATCCAAGAATAGGTGCACAGGATACTATACCATTATTTCCTTTTAAAAATATTAGCTTAGAAGAAGTTGTTCAGTTGGCAGAGGAAATTGGACAAGAACTATTTGATAAATATCAAGTACCCATTTATTTTTCTGGAGAAAATGCTAGAACAGAGAATAAGAAGAGTATATCCTTTATAAGACAAGGTCAATATGAAGGATTAAAGGCTCTATTGGAAGATAAGAATCATCCAGATTATGAGACTAGAAAACCAGACTTATCCATAGATGGAAAGCTAAGCGATAGATATGGGGCTACCATAGTATCTGCTGCTACTGAAGGATTAACAGCTTATAATGTGTTTCTAGCAACAGAAGATGTTAACATAGCTAAGGCAATTGCAAAAGCTGTAAGAGGTCCAAGTGGAGGATTTTCAACAGTGAGAGCTGTGGGAATTAAATTCCCTGAAAGAGAAGGGGTAGTTGTTTCAATGAATATGTTTGACTGCACTCAAACTCCATTATATAGAGCTTTTGAGCTAATAAAACAGGAAGCAAGTAAATATGGGGTTGCAGTAACTGGATCTGAGTTGGTTGGTCCTGTAAAATTAGAGCATCTATTAAATAATTTGGAATTCTATCTAGGATTACGAGGATTAAGAATGGATCAAATTTTAGAGTATCATTTAATGGAATAGGAAAGAAGCACCTAAACGGGTGCTTCTTCTTTAACGCCTATTACTTCATAAAAGAATTCACTGCTATATCTTATCATTCCATATCTTTGACCTTTCATTTCAGCTAAGATTTTTAATTCCTTACCAGATGTTTCTATTGGTTCCTCATCTATTATTCTCCGTTTTTTATCCTTTAGCAAACATAAGTAGATCTCATCATCTTCTAACTCTTCAACCTCTATTCCTAAAATACTCAATTTTTTTGAAAAGAACACAATTATCCCCCCTTGTTTCTACTATTTAAATTTAATAAGAAAAAATGTCCCCTTATTTATATATAACCAAAAACATGGGAATTATAACATTTAATGCCTACAATAATTGATTTATTATTTTTTCAATCCTTATGGTATTATAATATTACAGCGATTTTAGTTTGAAAGGTGATTTTATGTTTAATATAGATGAGGAATTGAAGAAGTTACCAGATGAACCTGGTGTCTACCTGATGAAGGATAGGAACGGACACATAATATATGTAGGAAAAGCTAATTCATTAAAGAAAAGAGTAAGGCAATATTTCCAATCGTCTCGCAATAATCCTCCCAAAGTCAATGCCATGATTAAACATATTCATGAGTTTGAATATATAATTGTGGATAGCGAAGTGGAAGCTTTAATATTGGAGGCAAATTTAATTAAGAAGAATAAGCCTAAATATAATATATTGCTTAGAGACGATAAGCAGTACCCCTATATAAAGGTGACTACCAATGAAAAATATCCTAGAGTTATAAAAAACAGAAGGGTTTTAAAAGACGGTGCTAAATATTTTGGACCTTACCCAAGCGCTTATGCTGTTAAGGATACTATAGAGATAATTAGAAGCCTATATCCGATAAGGACCTGCAATAAGAACTTCGATAAGCAGCAGAAAAGGACTAGACCTTGTCTTAACTACTACATTGGAAGGTGTTTAGGGCCTTGCCAGGGAAATGTAGATGAGAAAAAATACATGGAAATGATAGATGAAGTAATAATGTTTTTGAATGGCAAAGAAGATAAATTAATAGAGGTAATTGAAGAAAAGATGAAGAAGGCTTCCGAAAATCTAGATTTTGAAAGCGCTGCAAAATATAGGGACCAAATAAATTCCTTGAAAGTAGTCTTGGAAAAACAGAAGATAGTAAGTTCTAATTTAATGGATCAAGATGTAATTGGAATGGCAAGGGGAATAGATGAGGTATGCATACAAATATTCTTTATTAGGTCAGGCAAGATAGTAGGAAGAGAACACTTTATTATATCCGATACTTTCAACGATGATAGAAAGGAGATCCTCAGTTCTTTTATAAAGCAGTTTTATTTGGGAACTGCCTATATTCCCAAGGAAATATTTATTGAAGAGGAAATTGAGGATATGGAAGCCATATCCAAATGGCTTTCAGAAAAAAGAGGGAATAAAGTCAGCATAAGAGTACCTAAGAGGGGTGAAAAATCACAGCTAATGGAAATGGTGAAGAAGAATGCTATGGATATGTTAAATCAGCATGGTGAAGAAATTGTAAGGAAGCAAAGAGAAGAGGAAAAGGCTTTGGAACAACTAAAAAACCTTTTAGGCTTGGACAGTATGCCTAATAGAATAGAGGCTTATGATATTTCAAATATATCTGGAGTTTTATCTGTAGGTTCTATGGTAGTCTTTGAATATGGGAGGCCTAAAAAAAGCGATTATAGAAGGTTCAAAATAGAAACTGTATTGGGTTCTGATGATTACAAGAGTTTAGAAGAGGTTATAAAAAGAAGATTTATTAGGGGATTAGAGGAAAAAAAGATGATGGAGGAAAACAAGATTGAATTAAAAGGTTTCTCCCTTTTCCCTGACCTAATAATGATGGATGGAGGGAAGGGGCAGGTAAATGTAGCTTTACAAGCTTTAGAGGAAATGGGATTAGATATACCCGTTTGTGGGTTGGTTAAAGATGAATTTCATAGCACTAGAGGTATTATATATAATAATCAGGAAATCAAATTAGATGAACGCAGCTCTGGCTTTAAACTCATATATAGGATACAGGAAGAAGCCCATAGATTTGCCATATCCTACCACAGAAGTTTAAGGAGTAAAAATATGATAAAATCCGAATTAGATGATATAAAGGGGATTGGAGAAAAGAGAAAGCGAGAACTTCTAAGGCATTTTAAAACGGTTGAAAATATAAAGAAAGCATCTATAGATGAGTTGGCTCAAGTCAAAAGCATGAACAGGAAAGTGGCTGAGGACCTATATAGTTATTTTAGGAAGAATGAGGGGAGATAATATGGAATATGTAACTTTAGATAAGATAATAGAAGATTTGAATTTAGAAATAATTCATAAAGCAGATAATATAGAGAATATAAGAGTAGTTGCCAGTGAAATTAACAGGCCTGGTTTACCATTAACGGGATATTATGACATGTTTGCCTATGAAAGATTGCAGATAATTGGGAATGCAGAGTGGCATTATTGTAATAACTTGACCGATGAAGTTCGATATAAGAGGTTCGAAAAAATATTTTCCTACCCTTTTCCTGCTATAATATTTGCTAGACAGTTACCAGTTTTTGAAGAGGCGTTAACATTAGCTAAGATTTATGATAGGACTATATTGAGGACCGATATTTCCACCACTAAATTTGTCAATCGAGTTATCAATTATTTAGATTATGTATTGGCTCCTGAAATGACGATTCATGGAGTATTAGTGGAGGTTTATGGCATGGGAGTACTCCTTGCTGGAGATAGTGGAGTAGGGAAAAGCGAAACAGCATTGGAACTAATCAAAAGGGGACACCGCCTAATAGCTGATGATGTAGTAGAAATTAAAAGGGTTGAAGAAGGTTTAAGAGGTGAAGCTCCTGATGTGATTAGACATTTTATGGAAATAAGAGGAATAGGAATATTAGATATTGAGAGGTTATATGGTGTAGGTGCTGTCAAAAACAGTGAGTTTATTGATTTAGTTGTTGAATTTGAATTTTGGGATGAATCCAAGGAGTATGACAGAACTGGCTTAGATGAAGATTATATAGAATTGTTGGGAGTAAAGGTGCCTAAGTTGGTTATTCCTGTAAGGCCTGGACGAAATTTAGCGATGATTATAGAAGTTGCTGCAAGAAATGCTAGACAGAAGAAATTGGGATATAATGCTGCAGTAGAATTAAATGAGAAAATAAAAGAGCAGGCTAAGATAAGAAAAGGTAAAATGATGTTGTAATTGGTTGACTTTATTTCCAATGTTTAATATACTTAATTTGGAGTTGTAATTAATATTCAAACAAACTTTGCAGCATGCCTAAAAATACCATTATCTAAAATTTTTAGGCACTTGCGAGCATACTTTGTTTAAAAATAAACATACTTTATTAACATATAAGGGGGTCTATTAATGGCAAAAGTTATGAAAACCATGGATGGAAACACTGCTGCTGCCTATATAGCTTATGCTTTTACAGATGTAGCAGCTATCTATCCGATTACGCCATCATCTAATATGGCAGAATTGGTAGATGAGTGGTCTGCCCATGGTAAAAAGAACATTTTTGGTCAAAATGTACTAGTAACGGAAATGCAATCGGAGGCTGGTGCTGCTGGTGCGGTTCATGGTTCTCTTTCAGCAGGAGCATTAACAACTACTTTTACAGCTTCACAAGGTTTATTATTGATGATACCCAATATGTATAAAATAGCAGGAGAGCTTCTTCCAGCTGTATTCCATGTATCTGCTAGAGCTCTTGCAAGCCATGCTTTAAGTATATTTGGAGATCACCAAGATGTAATGGCAGCAAGACAAACAGGTTTTGCCCTACTTGCGTCAGGTAGTGTTCAGGAAGTGATGGATTTAGCAGGAGTAGCTCATTTGTCAGCTATAAAAGGAAGAGTGCCATTCTTACACTTCTTTGATGGGTTTAGAACTAGCCATGAAATTCAAAAAATCGAAGTATTAGATTATGAGGACCTTAAGAAATTAGTCGATTATGAAGCATTAAATGAGTTTAGAAATAGGTCATTGAATCCAGAGAGACCATATACTAAGGGAACTGCTCAAAATCCAGATATTTATTTCCAAGCTATGGAAGCTTCAAATCCATATTATGAGAATATCGTAGAAGTTGTTAACGATTATATGAAGGAAATAAACAAGTTAACTGGTAGAGATTATAGACCTTTCAACTACTATGGTCATCCTGAAGCTGAGAGAATTATCGTAGCTATGGGTTCAGTAACTGAAACCATAGAAGAAACTATAGATTATCTAATGGCTAGAGGAGAAAAGGTAGGGGTAATTAAAGTTCATTTGTATAGGCCATTCTCAGCCAAATATTTCTTTGATGTATTGCCAAAGACCGTTAAGAAGATAGCAGTTCTTGATAGGACAAAGGAGAAAGGTGCTATTGCTGAACCTCTACATTTAGATGTTCAAAGCATATTCTATGGTTCAGATTTACAACCTATAATTGTAGGTGGAAGATATGGTTTAGGATCCAAGGATACTACTCCATCGCAAATTAAAGCGGTATTTGACAATTTGAAAGAAGATAATCCAAGGAATAGGTTTACAATAGGTATAGTAGATGATGTTACTCATACATCACTAGAAATAAAAGATGAAATTAAGACAGAGCCAGAAGGAACTATTAGATGTAAATTCTGGGGCTTTGGTTCCGACGGTACTGTAGGAGCAAACAAGAGTGCTATTAAGATCATTGGCGACGACACAGATATGTATGCTCAAGGTTATTTCTCCTACGATAGTAAGAAATCTGGTGGTGTAACCATTTCCCACTTGAGATTTGGTCACAAACCAATTAAATCAACCTATTTAATAGAGGAAGCAGATTTTATTTCATGTTCAAAACAATCCTATGTATACCAATATGATTTACTAAAAGGATTGAAAGATGGAGGTAAATTCCTATTAAACTGCACTTGGGATAAGGATGAAATTGGAGAACACCTACCAGCTCACATGAAGAGATATATAGCAGAACACAATATAGATTTTTACATCGTAGATGCAACCAAGATTGCCCATGAAATAGGTCTTGGTGGCAGGATTAATATGATTATGCAATCTGCTTTCTTTAAACTTGCGGAAGTACTACCAATTGATGAGGCAGTACAACGCTTAAAGGACTCTATTGAAAAGACTTATGGAAGAAAAGGCGAAGAGATAGTTAATATGAACTTTGAAGCTGTGGACAGAGGAATTGATGCATTAGTTAAAGTAGAAGTTCCAGAGTCTTGGAAGGATGCAGTAGATGAAGTAAAAGAAGAAAAAGAAGTACCTGAGTTCATCAAGAATGTTGTGACTCCAATGAATAGGCAAGAAGGAGATAAACTTCCTGTAAGTACATTCGTTGGCAGAGAAGACGGAGTATTCCCACATGGAACTGCTGCTTATGAAAAACGTGGCATTGCAGTTGAGGTACCTGAATGGATAATAGATAATTGTATCCAATGTAATCAATGTTCTTATGTATGTCCACATGCAGCAATAAGGCCATTCCTTTTAAATGAAGAAGAGAAGAAGAATGCTCCTGAAGGTTTTGAAACCAAGAAGGCTATTGGTAAGGGCTTAGAAGGATTAGAATTTAGAATTCAAGTATCCACATTGGATTGTACAGGCTGTGGAAATTGTGCTAACGTATGTCCAGCTAAGGAAAAAGCCTTAATTATGAAGCCTTTTGAAGAACAATATGAATTACAAGCCGATAACTGGGAATATGCAATAGACAAAGTAGAACCTAAAGAAGATTTACTTCCTGCAAACAACGTTAAAAATAGTCAATTTAAGCAACCATTATTGGAATTCTCGGGAGCATGTGCTGGTTGTGGGGAAACACCATATGCTAGACTTGTAACTCAGCTATTTGGCGATAGGATGATAATAGCCAATGCTACAGGCTGTTCATCAATTTGGGGAGCAAGTGCACCATCAACACCATACTGCGCAAATAAGGAAGGCAAAGGACCAGCTTGGGCAAACTCCTTATTTGAAGATAATGCTGAATATGGATACGGTATGGCATTAGCAGTTAAGAAGATAAGAGAAAAATTAGGTCTATTGATGAGAGAGTTCATAGATCTAAATATAGATGAAGAATTAAATGAAGTATTTAGCAAATGGTTAGAAGGGAAAGACGATCCAAAGGCATCCAAAGCTGCTGCAGGAGCAATAATACCAAAATTGGATAGGAAAGTTTCAAATGATAGAGGAAATGAGATCCTTAAAGAAATTAAAGAGCTTAAAGACTATCTAATTAAGAAATCCGTATGGATATTTGGTGGCGATGGTTGGGCTTACGATATAGGATTTGGCGGATTAGACCATGTTCTAGCTTCCGGAGAAGATGTGAATGTACTCGTATTCGATACAGAAGTATATTCCAACACTGGTGGTCAGTCATCTAAAGCTACACCTACAGCAGCAGTTGCTAAATTTGCTGCATCAGGTAAGAAGGTAAGGAAGAAGGACTTAGGAATGATTGCAGCATCCTATGGATATGTGTATGTGGCACAAGTTTCTATGGGAGCCAATATGAACCACCTTATGAAGGTATTACAAGAAGCAGAATCCTATGATGGACCATCCCTAATAATAGCTTATGCACCATGTATTAACCACGGTATAACTACAGGAATGGGAACAACTATTGCACAAGAAAAGAAAGCAGTAGAAACTGGATATTGGCACCTATATAGATACGACCCACGATTGAAGGAAGAAGGCAAGAATCCATTTGTATTGGATTCAAAAGAACCATCAAAACCATTTATGGATTTCATAAACTCAGAAGTAAGATACACATCCTTACGTCGAACCTTCCCAGAGCTAGCTGAAGAACTATTTAAAGCGGCAGAACAAGATGCTAAGGAAAGGTATGAAAAATATAAGAGAATGGCAGGAGAAGGAACTGCAACTGCTGAATAACGGATATAAATGATAAGGGGCCTATATAATGGGTCCCTTTTTTCGTTAACACAATATATCAATGTAGTTATGAAGAATGTGGTAGACTGAATATTGATTCCCTCCTATGAATAATTATATTGTAGGA
The DNA here is from genome assembly GCF_900106765.1 of Tepidimicrobium xylanilyticum. Lineage (NCBI taxonomy): Bacteria > Bacillati > Bacillota > Tissierellia > Tissierellales > Tepidimicrobiaceae > Tepidimicrobium > Tepidimicrobium xylanilyticum. Next base: position 76,920 of record NZ_FNNG01000003.1, on the reverse strand, counting down.
GGTGACTTCATTGAGAAAGGTTATTTCATTTATTATACTTTGCTTTATTTTTATTTGGACTTATAATCTATTTATAAATAATATTATTACTTTAGAAGAGGTAAAAGAAAAACCTTATAAGGGTATAATTAGGATATGGGATAAACCATGGGATAGTATTACAAAAGGAAACCATCAAGAATGGTTAAGGGAAAAAATTAGAACCTTTGAAAGAAGAAATCCAGGTGTATATATAGAACTTACTACTATTGATAAAGATAGTTTAAATTCAAGCTTAAGTGACAACAATATATCATTAGCGGATATACCAGATATAGTTCCTGTAAATCCGAATTTTAGGGATTTTAATATATTGGAACCTTTAGATGAATATTTTACTAAGGAAGAAGTAGAACAGTTTAAACACCAAGTTTTAAAGTCTGTTAAGTACAATGATAGCCTTGTAGCAGTTCCAATAGGAGTAAGTACTTATGTTATGTATATTAATTTAGATAAATTTAATGAAAGGGGAGTATCTCCTCCTACTAATGGGAATTGGACCTATGAGGAATTTGTGGATGTTTTAAAAAAACTTACCTATGATTCAGATAATGATGGAATTACAGATGAATATGGTTTTATTGCCGACATTGGAAATACTTATCATATTTGGGGAATAATATTATCTGATGGCAGTGAATTATTCAATCGCAAAAGGATTGAATATAATTTTTATGGAGAGAAGGCCATTAGGGGATTAGAAAAGGTTATAGATTTAAAAGAAAAATATAGGGTAGTGCCAGATTATTTTGGTATAATAAATGAGAAAGATGTTTGGGAACTATTTTATAAAGACCAAAAAATTGCTATTGCAATTAATGGAGCTTGGGCTTCAAAATATTTGGACCAATTATATGGCAATGGAGAAGGATTTAATTTCGATATAGCAAATTATCCAACAGGGAACAAGGAACTACCAATAGTCCTTAGTGATCAAGTAATTTCCTATGGAGTAATTAAAAAGGAAGACCCTAAAAAGACGGAAATGTGTGTTAAATTTCTTAAATTTTTGACTAATGAATTTAACCAAAGATCCTTGGAAAAATTAGGTTTATTTACTGTTAACCGCGGAATAAAAGATATGTACATGGATAATATCAAGATGAAAAGAATTGAGGAGAGTATGGTATATACGGAATACATCCCCTTTATGGATAATTGGGAAGATATAATTGCAATAGTACAGGAAGAGATAAGGAATGCTATTTTAGGGAAAAAGGCTTCCTATGAGGCAATAGAAGATGCTAAAATTGAAATAGACAAAATAAAAAATAAAAATTAGGAGTGGTATTTTGGAAAAATCAAAGCTTCATGAATTGTTCAAGGATAAATCCTTTGGTGAGATTTTATTTGATGAGCCAATGAAGAACCACACTTCTTTTAAAATAGGTGGTCCAGCGGATATAATGATAATACCAAATAGAGAAGATGATATAACAAAGTCCATAAAATTTTGTAGGGAAAATAATATAAGATATTTTGTAATGGGGAATGGAACCAATCTATTGGTTAAAGATACGGGTATAAGGGGAGTAGTAATAAAAATTTCCAATGGTTTTGACAACATTGAAATTCAAGGAGATAAAGTAATTTGCCAAAGTGGAGCCCTATTATCTAAAGTTGCTAAAAAAGCCTTGAAGAATTCTCTAACTGGATTTGAATTTGCAAGTGGTATTCCTGGTACCATAGGTGGGGCTATTACCATGAATGCAGGAGCCTATGGAGGAGAGATGAAAGATATTGTTGTCAAAGTAAGGGTTCTTGATAAGAACAATCGTGTAGTAGAGTTTAGTAATGAAGAAATGGATTTTAGATATAGGGGTAGCAAGGTAGTAGACCAAGGGCTGGTAGTTTTAGGAGCAGAATTTAAATTGAAAAATGGAGATTTTTCTCAAATTAAAGAGAGGATGGAGGATTTAACTGAAAGGCGAGTTTCAAAGCAACCTCTAGAACTACCAAGTGGAGGTAGTACTTTTAAAAGACCTGAAGGGCATTTCGCAGGTAAATTAATAGAAGATGCAGGCCTTAGAGGTGTTAGATTTGGAGATGCTCAGGTATCTGAAAAACATTGTGGCTTTATAGTAAATAGGGGAGAAGCTACTTTTGAACAGGTTCTTACCCTTATTAGGACGATACAAAAAATTGTCTATGATAAATTTAATGTAATATTAGAACCAGAAATAAAAATAATTGGCGATGATTAGTGAGGTCGGATATGAGAGTCATTGGAGATTATCATACCCATACCACATATAGTCATGGGAAGGGAACTATAAGGGAAAATGTTGAAGCAGCTATTAAAAAGGGATTAAAGGAAATAGCCATATGCGATCATGGACCTGCCCATTATTTATATGGTGTGAAAAAAGAAAATATTTTTAAGATGAGAGAGGAAATAGACTTGTTAAACAAGGAATATGAAAATCAAGGAATTAGAATCCTTTTAGGGGTAGAAGCCAATGTTATTGGCTATGATGGTACCATAGATGTGGATGATGATATAATAAATATTATAGATATATTGTTACTGGGCTATCATTATGGAATAACTCCTAAATCTATAAAAGATGGATTATTTATGTATCTAATGAATCCTTTAACGAAAGTACTTCCTATATACAAAAGAAAAATTACAGAAAAGAATACAGAAGCATTGATAAAAGCAATTAATAGATACCCGGTTAAAATAATTACCCATCCTGGATCGAAGGCAAAATTAAATATAGAAAGAATTGGAAAAGCTGCTTTTGAGAAAGGGGTGGCTTTGGAAATCAATTCAAGCCATAGTCAGCTATCCATTGAAAACATTAAGATAGCCTTGAAAACTGGAGTTGAATTCTATGTTAACAGTGATGCTCATACCCCAGAAGATGTAGGTAATATGGAAGAGGGTATCAATAGGATAAAAGAAGCAGGTGCACCTATTAATCGGATAAAAAATATAATCTACTAAATTTTGGAGGTGAGTTGCATGGAATTTGTAATAATTACTGGAATGTCTGGAGCAGGTAAAAGTCAAGCTATGAAAGCTTTAGAGGACATGGGATATTATTGCATGGATAATTTACCTCCTGCTTTGCTTCCTAAGTTTGCTGAACTATGCAATCAATCTAAAAGGAATATAGAAAAGGTAGCTGTTGTGGTGGATATTAGAGGTGGAGTATTTTTTGTAGACCTATTTGAGGGATTGGAAGAATTAAATGAACAGGGAATTAAATACAGCATATTGTATTTAGACGCTTTAGACCAAGTTTTGATTAAACGATATAAGGAACTTAGAAGGCCTCACCCTTTAAATCCTAAAGGGGGAATATTGGATGGAATTTTAGAAGAAAGGGAGCTATTAAAGGAAGTAAAAAATAGAGCGGATTATATTATAGATACGTCTAAGTTTTCAATAGGAATGCTTAAAGAAGAAATATATAAAATATTTTTAGAAGGAATAGAATTAAGTAAACTGACAATATCTGTAACATCTTTTGGTTTTAAGCATGGAATACTCTTAGATGCTGATATAGTGTTGGATGTTAGGTTCATTCCCAATCCTTACTATATACCTGAATTAAAGGATTTAACAGGAGAAGATGAAAAGGTTAGAGAATACGTATTTCAATGGGAGCAAACCAATATTTTTGTAGATAAACTAATGGATATGTTGCTATATCTCATTCCCTACTATATAAAAGAAGGTAAAACCCAATTGATAGTTGGAATAGGGTGTACTGGGGGGAAACACAGGTCTGTTGCCATTGCAGATGAGATAGCAATAAGGCTTGAAGAATATGGCCATAGAGCCATTGCGAGCCATAGGGATTGTAAATTATAAAAAAAGGAGTATGGTAAATGAATAATAAAAAATCTATAAAGATGCTTTCTAAAGGGCCGAAAGTTGTGGCTATTGGAGGAGGAACTGGCTTATCCGTATTGTTAAGGGGGCTTAAGGAATTTACATCTAATATAACTGCAATTGTTACCGTAGCTGATGATGGAGGCGGCTCAGGAATACTAAGGGAGGATTTAGGTATGCTTCCTCCTGGAGATATTAGATCATGCATATTGGCCTTAGCTAATACAGAGCCCATAATGGAAAAATTGCTACAGTATAGATTTAAAGAAGGCAGACTTAAAGGGCAAAATTTTGGTAATCTTTTTATAGCTGCCATGAATGATATATGCGGTGGTTTTGAAGAAGCTATTAAGGAGACCAGCAATGTATTAGCAGTAACCGGTAAAGTACTTCCTATGACCTTGGAAGATGTAACTTTATATGCAGTATTAGAAAATGGTCATACAGTAAAGGGAGAATCAAAAATACCACTGAAGAATAGAGAATTGTCCAGTAGAATAAAACGAGTTTATATGGAGCCTGAAATTAGCTATCCATTGGTAGAAACCTTAAAAGCTATTGAGGAAGCTGATTTAATCGTATTAGGGCCTGGGAGCTTGTATACCAGCGTAATACCTAATTTATTAGTAAATAATATGGTGGATACTATTTACAATGCAAAAGCTCCTAAGATATATGTATCCAATGTAATGACTCAGCCAGGAGAAACAGATGGGTATACGGTATTAGACCACGTGAATGGAATACTAACCCATAGCCGAGAAGACTTCTTAGATTTTGTGATTGTTAATATTGAAAAGATACCAGAGGAAGTTTTAAGTAAATATGCATCAGATGGTTCTGAACCTGTAGTTCTAGGGAAAGATGATGAAGAAATATTAAATTCTAAAGGTATTCAAGTGATAAAAGAAAATCTGATAGACATTAAGAAGGAATATATCCGTCATGATTCTAAGGAATTAAGTAAGATATTAATAGAAATAGGGCGGAGGATAGTTCAAGGATGTTAGACTAAGTTTTTTTGACTTCGCCTAACATCCTAGAAATTAAATTACCTGCTGTTTTCTTTGTAAGATTTTCATAATCAATGGGAGTATTTAATTCCTCCGACAACTTTTTGATGGTTTCCAACTGCCTTTTAGTTGGAGGTTCAAGTTGTTGAGTGGAATAATACTCTTCCCTTTCATTTGTTGTATCTTCCAAAGACAATTCCTCAATAGATGTCATTCCCACATTAGTTAAATCTCTTAAGACTCGTGCTTTTGCACGAGTAGAAGCCATTCTAATTAAATGGGGAACTATGGTAGAGTTAACTGACTGAGGATTGGCATCTCCTAAATCAGTATAGATTCCATTATCCGTTTTTGCAGTAGCCTTGCATATGGCTGTCATATTATTTTCATTTGTTGGGATTTGTATTAGTTCCACCTCAATAGATCTCAAGTTCTTTTGGTGGGCTAAATCCAGAAGTCCTTCATAGGTTACATAGGATTTACCCTGTAAATTTATGATAAACTTTTCGTTAATATTCATTAAACCACCCCATCTATATTTTATAATTATTATTTAAAATTAAACGTGGAAATATTAAACATTATTCTTATGGGATGGTTTAATGGCTGATTAAATTAAGTACAATAAGCTTAATTTTATAGTATTTTCTATGGCTTCTTTGTGAGTTCTTTCAAAGGAATGGGAAGCATCTACTCCAGGGCCTATTAATCCTACCTTAAAATCATAACCTGCCCTTAAAGCAGCAGAGCCATCAGATCCATAGTAGGGATGAATATCAATTTTATAATTTAAATTATTGTCTTTAGCCAATTTTATCAGTTTATTTTTCAGTTCTATATCATAGGGGCCTGTGCTGTCCTTTGCACATATAGTAACGCTAAATTCATCTGAAGTTTGTCCTTCTCCTGGTGCAGCCATGTCTATTGCAATAAATTCAAAGGTTTTTTCGGGGATAGCAGCAGAAGCTCCGTGGCCTACTTCTTCGTAATTACTGATAAAGAAATTAGTAGTATATTTAGGTTTAATATCATTGTCGATTAAATATTTGGCAACTCCCAACAAGGAAGCTACACCTGCTTTATCGTCTAAATGCCTCGATTTTATAAATCCGCTATCAGTAACGACAACTCTAGGGTCGAAAAATACAAAATCCCCTACGTTAATTCCCAATTTTTCTACATCTTCTTTTGAGGATACTTTTTCATCCAATCGAATTTCCATATTATCCATATTTCTCTCTAAAGTTTCAGCTTCCTCTCCGTGGACATGAGAAGAGGCTTTAGTAATCAACATAGTACCGGTATACAATTTTCCTTCACTGTTTTCAATGGAGACGTATTCTCCTTCTACGGTACTCCAAACATAGCCACCAATTTGTGTTATTTTTATTCTCCCATTGGATTTTATTTCCTTTACCATACCACCCAATGTATCCACATGGGCAGATAGGGTTATTTCCTTTTCTTGATTTTTTCCTAGAATGGTGGCAATCAACGCACCTTTTTCGGTTTTTCTTGTTGCAATACCTAAAGAGTTTAATTCTCTTTCAACAAATTCTATAGCTTTCTTTGTATTACCTGAAGGACTTGGGATATTAAGCAAGGAAACTAGAGTATCAACTACATAATTCATATCTATTTTCATTAATAAAACCCCCTTAAAATTATCTTTCTTAACTATTATACCATTTTGATACTTTATGTAGATAACTATTAAAAAAACTTAGCATAATGCTAATTTTTATAGTATAATAATTTTAATATCCATATATTTAAAATAACGGGAGTTGGTTTTTGTGGTTGAAGAGGTAAGTGCAGGGGGGGTAGTAGTTTTTGGAAATGCCATACTATTATTAAAAAGATTTAATGGAGATTGGGTATTGCCAAAGGGAAGGGTAGAAAAAAACGAAAGTGCTAGAGAAGCTGCTATTAGGGAAGTGTTCGAGGAAAGCGGGGTAAGAGCTGAAATCATACAATATATTGGCATGGTACATTATACCTATAAGAATATTAAGGAAGATAAAATTGTATATAAAACGGTTCATTGGTATTTAATGAAGGCAAATAGTATGGAATCGGTACCACAAAAAAAAGAAGGCTTTATAGAAGCAACCTTTATCCATAAGGACAAGGTTAAGGATTTAATCAAATATAACGATGAAAGAAAGATTATAAAAAAGGTGTTAAGGTTTGTTCCTTCTTAACTTTATTTTTAATAAAATTATTATAAAATTGAATAAGGTGATAATATGTCCTTTTCATCAAGTACTAAGAATGAATTATCAAGATTACCTATCGAAAATAGGATATATGCTGTAGCAGAATTAGCAGCTATAATTAAAATGAATGGAGCAGTTCATATAAATGGAAGGAGTATTAGTTTGCGATTTGAAACGGAAAACGCTGCCATAGCAAGACGAATATTTTCATTGATAAAGATTCTATATAATGCTAATGTAGAAGTAATGGTAAGGAAAAACAAACAACTTAAAAAGAATAATAGCTATTTGATAATTGTAGATAATGAATCATTAGCCATAAAAATATTAAAGAATGTAGGAATTTTGACAAACAAAAAGGACAATCCTTATATAATAAATTATAAAACACCAGCAGAACTAATTGAAGATAGGAATTGTAAAAGGGCTTATATCAGAGGAGCTTTTTTAGGAGGAGGTTCTGTAAACAATCCTGAAAAAGCTTACCATTTAGAATTTGTGACAAACAGTATGGAACATGCTAAAGATTTATCAAATATAATAAATTCATTTAACTTAGATTCTAAAATAGTAGCCAGAAAAGGCAATTATGTAGTCTATCTAAAGGAAGGACAACAGATAGTAGATATATTAAATATTATGGGAGCTCATCAGGCTTTGCTTAAATTTGAAGATATTCGGGTTTTTAAAGATGTAAGAAACAATGTAAATAGGCTAGTTAATTGTGAAACTGCCAATCTAGGAAAGACCATAGAAGCATCTTTACGCCAAGTTGAGAGTATAGAATTTATAGATAGGACAATAGGGATTGAAAAATTACCAAGTAGTTTACAAGAAATTGCCAGATTAAGATTACAGTATAAGGAAGCAAGCCTTAAGGAATTGGGAGCTATGTTAAATCCTCCAGTAGGAAAATCTGGGGTGAACCATAGATTAAGGAAAATTGACGAAATTGCTGAAGAATTAAGAAGAAAGGAGAATCTGACATGATAAGAAAAAATGTGGTATTAAATAATGAGATCGGTTTACATGCTAGACCAGCTGCCCTGTTTGTCCAAACTGCTAGTAAATTTTCTAGTAATGTGTATATAGAACTGGATGGCAAAAAAGTAAATGGGAAAAGTATAATAGGGGTTATGTCCTTGGGAGCATTCCATGGAGAGGAAATTACTTTAATCGTTAACGGCGAAGATGAAAAGGAAGCCATGGAAGAATTATCTAGATTAATTGAACATGGTTTAAAGGATTTATAAATAGAGAAATCCCTTCTATGAAGGGATTAATTATTTATATAAGCTTATTCATGACATTATCGATTAAAGATAAATCAATAACCCTGAAATCATCGAGGACCTTTTCAGTCCATTTAGGGGTGGGTTTATTTTCCAAAAATTTTTTAGCTGTAGTAATGCTTTCTTCTATGATATTTAAACTATCATAGTCCATATCATTCTTATCCTTACTTATCATTATGGTTTTATAGGGAGTTTCATTAGGCTTTACGCTTCCTGATAAAGGATGGGTTAACAATTTATGCCCCATATGGACCTTATCCCTTACATATTCTAAAACATCTAAATAGGTGAAGTTTTCATCGTATATAACTTCGACAGTAGCCTTATATTTTTCATATACGTATTTATTGTTTGTTACTAAAATTTTGCCCATTTTTAACCTCCAATATTTAATTATATACTTATTCTATCATAAATTAGTACTTAATAGAAGATTATGAAAGGTAGTTTCATTTATTTTTTAATGTGATAGAATAAAAATATAGAAATGACTAGAAAGGGTATTATTATGGTCAATGGAAAGGGTTTTGTCCATTTACATGTGCATACAGAATATAGTTTGTTAGATGGCTCCACTAGAATAGGAGAGCTTTTAGATAGAACAAAGGAATTGGGAATGGATACTATAGCAATAACTGACCATGGGTCCATGTTTGGAGTGGTGGAATTCTATAAACAGGCTAAAAAGAGAGGTATTAAGCCAATACTTGGATCTGAAGTTTATATTGCCATAAATAAGTATACGGAAAGAGAGCCAAAGGATAAAAATCAATACCATTTGGTATTGTTGGCAGAAAACGATAAAGGTTATCAAAATTTAATGAAAATAGTTTCAGAAGGATATGTAAATGGTTTTTATTATAAACCAAGGGTGGACCATGATGTATTAGAAAAATATAGTGAAGGAATAATCGCCTTAAGCGGATGCATTGGGGGAGAAATACCTAGCAGCCTGCTAGAAGGGAACTATAAAAGGGCAAAGGAACTAGCTCTTAAATATAAAGAGGTATTTGGCCAGGATAATTTTTTCCTAGAGATACAGGACCACGGTATGGAAGAACAGAAAAGGATAAATGAACAGCTCATAAAACTAAGCAGGGAAATAGGAATACCTTTGGTAGCAACTAATGATGTTCACTATTTAAAACAAGAAGATTCTATAATCCATGATGTACTTTTATGTATCCAGACTGGGAAAACCATTAATGATACGGATAGGATGAAATTCCCTACCAATGAATTCTATTTAAAGTCTCCGAAAGAGATGGAATATATTTTTGGGCATGTAAAGGATGCTTTAGGAAATACATTGTGGATTGGAGAAAGATGTAATGTCACTTTAGATTTTAATACATTACATTTGCCAGAATTTAAAGTACCCGAAGGATATACTAATGTAGAATACTTAAAAAAACTGTGTTTAGAGGGATTAGAGAAAAGATATGAAGAGCTGACACCAGAGATAATGGACAGGTTCAATTTTGAATTTAATACCATAGTAGAAATGGGATATGTGGATTATTTTCTAATAGTTTGGGATTTTATAAAATTTGCCAAGGATAATGGAATTATGGTTGGTCCTGGTAGAGGATCTGCTGCAGGAAGTATCGTATCTTATGCTTTAGAGATTATAGATATAGATCCATTGGAGTATGACCTATTATTTGAAAGGTTTTTAAACCCTGAGAGGGTGTCTATGCCCGATATAGACATAGATTTTTGCTACGAGAGAAGGGAAGAGGTAATAGATTATGTAGTGAGAAAGTATGGAGAGGACAGGGTAGCACAAATAATTACTTTTGGAACCATGGCTGCACGTGGTGCCATACGAGATGTAGGAAGAGCTATAAATATGTCCTATGGAGAAGTGGATTATATAGCAAAGCAAATTCCTATGGAGCTGGGTATGACAATTTCAAAGGCCCTAGAGGTAAATAAGACCTTAAGGCAACTTTATGAATCGAGGGAAGATATAAAGAATTTAATAGATTTGGCCATGGCAGTAGAGGGATTACCAAGACATACTTCCACTCATGCAGCAGGAGTTGTAATTTCAAAGGAACCCATTACTACTTATGTGCCTTTAGCTAGAAACAACGATGCTATAACCACCCAATTTAATATGATTGAATTAGAGGAATTAGGCCTTTTGAAGATGGATTTTTTAGGCTTAAGAACCCTTACCGTAATAAGAGATGCGGTGAATTTAATAGAGAAAAACCATGGGGTAAAAATAGATTTTTCTAAATTTACCTATGATGACCCTAAGGTTTTAGAAATGTTTGCTAAGGGGGAAACCTTAGGCATATTCCAGTTTGAATCTGCTGGTATGAGACAATTTTTGAAGGAATTAAAACCTAATATGTTTGAAAATTTAATAGCTGCTAATTCCCTGTTTAGGCCAGGACCAATGAATCAGATTCCACAGTATATTCAAAATAAGAATAATCCAGATAAGATAGAATATCTACATCCTAAGCTAAAACCTATTTTAGAAGTAACTTATGGTTGTATAGTCTACCAAGAACAGGTTATGCAGATAGTAAGGGATATTGGTGGATTTACAATGGGTGGAGCAGACCTATTAAGACGTGCTATGGGTAAGAAGAAAATGGATGTAATGGAGAAGGAGAGGAAAAGATTTATTTATGGAGAAACCAATGAAAAGGGAGAGGTAGTGATTAAGGGAGCTTTAAGAAACGGTGTAGATGAAAAGACTGCCAATAAGATATATGATTTAATGATAGACTTTGCTAAATATGCTTTTAACAAAAGCCATTCAGCTGCTTATGCTGTAGTAGCTTATAGAACTGCTTGGCTTAAATATTATTACCCTGTAGAATTTATGGCTGCCCTTATAAGTAGCGTTATTGGGGATACCAATTCAGTTTCCCTATATATTCAGGAGTGTAAAAGACTGGGGATTGAGATATTACCTCCTGATATAAATGAAAGCTATAAAAAATTTACAGTTGTAGATGGTAGGATTAGATTTGGATTAATGGCTGTAAAGAATGTTGGAGAAAACTTTATAGATGTAATCATAAAAGCCAGAGAAGATGGGCCTTTTACAAGCTTTACAGATTTCTGTGAAAGAATTGAAAAAATCGACCCTTCAGTAATGAATAAAAGAGCAGTAGAAAGTTTAATAAAGTGTGGTGCTATGGGCAGTTTAGGTGGGAATAGGGCTCAACTTTTAGCAATCTTTGAAAAGACCATGGACGGAATCCATGCAGATAGGAAGAGGAATATAGAAGGACAATTTTCAATGTTTGATACAATAGATACTAGTATTACTAAGGATAATTTGCCTGATTTAAAGGAATTTCCTCAAAGAAATTTGTTAGCAATGGAGAAGGAAATGTTGGGGATCTATATTAGCGGTCATCCATTAAAACCCTATGAAAAGGAATTGAATAAAATATCTACAATAAGCACTTCTGAATTAGTACAAGCTCAAGATCAAATAGAGAACAATTTGAATGTAGATATAGAGGGAAAAAGGGTTGTAATTGGTGGTATTATCGTTTCCAAGAAGAATAAGATCACTAAAAACAACAATATGATGGCCTTTATAACCTTGGAGGATCTATATGGTGCTGTTGAGTGTATTGTTTTTCCAGCCATATATGAAAGATATAATCAGTTAATAGAAGAAGATAATCTGGTGGTAATTGAAGGAAATGTAAGTTTAAGTGAAGAGGAAGAACCTAAAATTATATGTGAAAGGATTATCACATTAAATAGATATAAGACAGAGAAGATATATTTAAGAATACCGAAGGAAAAGCCACTAAATACGTTTAATGCGATAAAGAGGGTACTATCTAAATACAAAGGAGAAACTCCAGTTTACGTATATTTGGAAAGGGATAATAAAACTGTAATGGCAAATAGGGATTTATGGGTAGATGTAGAACAAGCTCAATTATTCAATGAATTAGTTGAAATATTGGGTAAAGATAATATTAAAGTTTCATAAAGCTAATATACATTAAAAATAATTGGGTTTTATGTTATAATTTAAAATATAAAATATGTGCTTAACATGATTAAAGTAGGGAGAGTGTAACCATGTGGACTGCAGTTTATTTAGCTACAGGTTTTGACAAAGCATCAAAGATTGAAAAAAAATTGTTAGAAGAAGGGTTCTTAGTAAAGAAACAGCTATTTTCAAAGGAGGGAGATGAGGAACTATACGAGATATTAGCACCTGAATTTGAGGCTGGTGAAATACAAGCAGTTCTTTTAGATTTAGGAATTCTTTAATTAATAATAAGTATAGTTGGGAGGAGACTACATGAAGACAATTGGTGTACTAACTAGCGGTGGAGATGCACCAGGTATGAATGCAGCCATTAGGTCTGTAGTAAGAACATCTATTTATCAGAATGCTAGGATATTTGGAATTAAACAAGGCTATAATGGGTTAATAAATGGTGAAATAGAAGAGATGAATCTATCCTCTGTAGCGGATATTATACACAGAGGGGGTACAATGTTAAGGAGTGCCAGATCCGATGAATTTACGACTAAAGCAGGATTTAATAAAGCTTTAAATGTTGTTAGGGTTTTTGGAATTGAAGGATTGATAATTTTAGGCGGAGATGGTACCTTCAGAGGAGCTAAAAAATTACATGATGCAGGAATACCTACTATTTGTATTCCTTGTACAATAGATAACGACATGGGATACACTGATTATACTATAGGTTTTTTTACTGCAGTCGAAACGGTTGTAGATGCGATAAGCAAAATAAGGGATACATCAACTTCCCATGGAAGAGCTAATATAATAGAGGTAATGGGAAGGGAATGTGGTGATATTGCTCTTTATTCTGGACTTGCTGGTGGAGCGGAAAGCATTATTGTTCCTGAAGTAGAATTTGACATAGATGAAGTATGTAGGAAAATTATACACGGCAGGAACAGAGGGAAACTACATCATATCATAGTATTAGCAGAAGGCATTGGTAATGCCTATGAGGTGGGGAGGGAGATAGAGGAAAAAACTGGTGCTGAAACTAAGGTAACTATTTTAGGACACATTCAAAGGGGAGGAACTCCTACAGCATATGATAGGATTATTGCAAGTAAAATGGGCAATAAAGCAGTAGAACTATTACTTGCTGGTGAATCGGGCAAGGCTTTAGGAATCAAATGCAATCAATTGATCAGCATGGATATAGACGAAGCATTAAATGTAAAAAAAGAATTTGATAAAGGGATGTATGATATTGGGAGAATACTATCTATATGAGGGATGAGGTGTGAGTATGAAAAAAACCAAGATAGTTTGTACCATAGGACCAGCTTCTGAAAAGGAAGATATTCTAAGACAGTTATTTTTACATGGGATGAATGTGGCACGACTTAATTTTTCTCATGGTAGCCATGAAGAACATAAGAAGAGAATAGATACGATAAAGAAATTGAGAGAAGAAATGAATTTACCCATTGGGATAATGCTAGATACAAAAGGACCAGAAATTAGATTGGGTAGCCTAAGTGAAGAAATGGTAGAACTTAAAGCTGGAGATACTTTTACTTTAACTACTAGGGATATAGTGGGTAATCAATCTATTGCCAGTGTTTCCTATAAGGGCTTGGCTCAGGATTTAGAAATAGGCAATAAAATATTAATAGATGATGGTTTAATTGAGTTGGAAGTTGTTGAGATAGTCGATGGAACAGATATAAAATGTTTTGTTTTGAATGGTGGGACAATAAAAGACCATAAGGGCATCAATTTACCCAATACGTCTATTAATCTACCAGCTGTAACAGAAAAGGATATTGAGGATATTAAGTTTGGAATTGAAAATGATGTAGATTTTATTGCTGCATCTTTTATACGTAAAGTTGATGATGTTTTGGAGATAAGAAAAATTTTAGAGGAATATGGAGGAGAACATATCGATATTATATCTAAAATAGAAAACCGGGAAGGAGTAGAAAATATAGATGAAATCATAGAGGCTTCTGATGGAATAATGGTAGCAAGAGGAGATTTGGGTGTTGAAATAGAAACGGAAGCAATTCCTCTTATACAAAAGCAGATTATTAGAAAATGTAATATAGCCGGGAAGCCTGTTATTACAGCAACTCAAATGTTGGATTCCATGATGAGGAATCCTAGACCAACTAGAGCAGAAGTAACAGATGTGGCAAATGCAATTTTAGATGGCAGCGATGCCATTATGTTGTCAGGTGAGACTGCAGCAGGAAAATACCCTGTAGAAGCTGTAAAAACTATGCACGATATTGCTATTAGGACTGAAACATCTGATGAATATTTAGAAGTTCTTAAGCACCGTCCAGTGGATAAAGATGTTTCAACTACTAATGCAATTAGCAAAGCTACTTGTACCACTGCTGAAGATTTGGATGCTAACGCAATTATTACTGCTACTTCTTCCGGATATACATCCAAAGCCATTTCTAAATTCAGACCAAAGGCTCCAATAATCGCAGCAACTACAACGGAAAGGGTAATGAGAAAATTGTCCTTAGTATGGGGAGTGTACCCTGTTTTATCCATAAAAAGCGATATTACAGATGAGGTAATAGACCGGTCAATTCATAGTGCAATTGAAAAAGGCTATATTGAAGAAGGAGATTTAATAGTAATAACTGCAGGCATACCTGTAGGTGTTTCTGGAACCACTAATTTAATAAAAGTCCAAACAGTGGGGAAAGTGCTGATTAAAGGGACGGGAATTGGTAAGCAATCAATTACTGGGAAGGTATGCATTTGCAGAACTATGGAAGAATTAACAGCTAAATTTAAAGAAGGGAATATTTTGGTAAGCGAGTTTACCGATAAGGACATGGTAGAATTTATGAAAAAGGCTTCAGCTATAATCGTAGAACAAGGTGGACTCACATCCCATACAGCAATAGTAGGGTTGAATTTAGGAAAGGCAACTATAGTTGGTGCTACAGATGCTACCAAGATATTAAAAGATGGAGATATAGTTACTGTAGATTCTGTTACTGGACTTGTTTATAAAGGAGAAGCTAAGGTTCTATAGAGGTGAAATTAGTGGAAGTATGTACAACTATTAGAGTGCGATATAAAGAAACAGATCAAATGGGAGTTGTGTATCACGGCAACTACTTTACTTGGTTTGATATAGGTAGAACTGAATTCTTTAGAGAGTTTAATATGGAATATGGGAATTTGGAAAAAGTTGGAGTCCTTTTACCTGTAATTGAAGCAAATTGCAAATATATAATTCCTGCTAAATATGATGATGAAATAATAATAAATACAAAATTGGTAAAACTAAAAGGAGTAAGGTTAGAATTTGAATATACCTTAGTAAGGAAGTGGGACAATGCATTGATTGCAACTGGAAATACAGTTCATGCATTTGTTGACAGAAATTTAAAACCCATAAACTTTAGGAAAAAATACAGAGAAATATGGGGGCTTTTAGAATCAAAGGTTGAAATAGGATAGTGATCTCCTGCTATTGATGGAGGATATTATGAAGAAAATCATATTGTTATTAATATTATTACCTATTTTAGACCTATATATTTTGGTCAAAGCTTCTCAAAGTTTAGGTTTTTTGAACACTTTTTTAGCCATTATATTGACAGGAATTATTGGGATTTTACTAGCCATATCCCAGGGAAGAATGACCATTAGAAATATTAGGTTAGAAATAACTCAGGGACAAGTTCCAGGAAACCAGTTGCTAAATGGTTTGTCTATTCTAATTGGAGGACTGCTCTTGCTTACGCCTGGTATTATTACTGATGTTATAGGTATAACTATGGTTTTGCCAGGAACCAGAACTTTTTATAGAAATTATGTTAAATCAAAACTATATCAAATGTTAAGCAAGGGTCGTACCAATATATTCATAAGATGGTAGAGATATTACCGATTCTATTTAGGACACAAACTGTGTCCTATTTTTGTGAAAGGAGCATTTTATGGAAGGTGTTAATGTAGGAGATAGAATAAAACTTGAAATTACCGATATTAGCAGTGAAGGGATGGGAGTAGGTAAATATGAAGGGTTCACCTTTTTTGTTCATGGGGGAATTATAGGAGATGTAGTATATATAGAGGTATTGGAGATTAAGAAGAAATTTGGAATAGGAAGAGTAGTAGGAATATTAGAAAAATCTCCTTACAGGGATGAACCTCAATGTCAACATTTTTACCAATGTGATGGATGCCAATTGCAAAACCTAGCTTATGAAAAACAGTTGGAGTTTAAAAAGAATAGGGTTATAAACAGTTTAATGAGAATAGGTAAAATAGAGGATATATTGGTAATGGATACCATTGGTATGGACTATCCCTACAGGTATAGGAATAAGGTGGAATTTCAGGTAGGAAAAGATTATAAAATTGGATTTTTCAAAAAAGGAACTCATACCGTAGTCCCTGTGGAGAAATCCATTATTCAGGATGAAATAGTAGATGATATATTAATTATAATGAAAAAATTCATGAAAAAATATAAGGTGGATGGCTACGATAAGAAAAGCAAAAAAGGTATAATTAAAAACCTACTAATAAGAACTACTAAGGAAAATAAGGCCATGGTAGTAATCGTAACCAAGGATGAATACTTTCCTCATAAAAAGGAGTTAATAGAGATGCTTACTTATTCCGGTAACACTGTGGTAAGTATATACCAAAATATAAACAAAAATGATAAACTGGTGACATTAGGGCCTAGAGATATAAAGCTGTATGGTGAAGATAGGGTTTTGGACCATATAGGGGAATATAAATTTTTAATCTCACCTAAATCCTTTTTCCAAGTAAATCATGAACAGACGAAAGTTTTATATGACCAGGTAGTAGAGTATTTAAATTTAACAGGGAATGAAGTTGTAGCAGATCTATATTGTGGAATAGGGACCATTTCCATATATATTTCCAAACATGTAAGGAAGGTCTATGGTGTAGAGGTTGTAAAAGAGGCTATAGAGGATGCAAGGGAAAATTTAAAGTTAAACAATATAGATAATGTGGAATTTATCCTAGGAAAAAGCGAGGATGTTTTGCCAAAATTAAATGAAAAAGGTATAAAAATTGATGCCATAGTAGTTGATCCACCTAGAAAAGGATTAGATAAATCCTTAATATATTCCATAATAGAGGCTAGTCCCCAAAGGATAGCCTATGTGTCCTGTAATCCTTCGACATTAGCAAGAGATTTAGGATATTTAGTAGAGGAAGGCTATAAGGTAGTAGAGGTGCAGCCTGTAGATATGTTCCCACACACGACACATGTTGAGTGCGTCACATTGATGTCAAGGGTTAAGAAATAAAGAACTAAAAAGCTTGTAAATAAAGGGTTTCCAGACATTTAGCTTTTCTCGAGGCCGATCTGCCGGATGTGGCAATGTCAGGAAACCCTTATTTTTATTGTTTGAGGGAACATATCAACCGTCCCGAAAATTAATAGTTGAGTTACCAGATTAGATAACCCCCTTTTTTACAGGGGGTTGAGGATGCAGGATGGATGCCGCATAAGGGAACTCATAAAAGTTTAGGATTTCATTATCGAAAATGTTCTATTTTATATATGGATTATTTCCTATAGTTTACACCATTTAAATGTTAATAAAATTAAAATCACCTTGTGTCAACCAGTAAGAGCGGTATTTAGCAGGAACTTTGTTTCTATCTTCACCTACAAGCTTTAGATCAAATATAATTTCATAGTCAGCATATTTGTAATTTTTTGGTTTTCCATTATCTGTGAAAATTCGCTCGTACTCGTCAACTTTGTTTAAGTAATCTGTGTTTTGCGTACCTTTTGGGTCAACAAACACAATCTTATATTTATTCCCTTTTTTTATCCAAAATATAAAATCCGGGTAGAATTTATGATATGAGTTATCCTTATAGCAATAATATGGAATATAGATTGAATCAGTATTTTCTTGAAGTTTTGAAAACATCCAATCAACATCACCTGGAATAGATGACATTCCATTTACCAGTGATTTTACAAACATGGTTTCACTTTCATGCGTAATAATATTTTTCAAGTAGGAAACTTTTTCATCAAGTGAATATATAACAGGTAAATAATAATGTTTGGCAATATGTGCTATAACAACGTCTTTGAAAGTATCTTCTTTTTTTGTAGCAGCATTTCTTTGATTGAATTCATCTTCTGTAATTTCTCCGTTTGCGAGCATCTTTGCCAATTGAGTCGTTGTTTCACCAGAATAATTACTAATATTCTTTATTTTTTTGCTTAATTCGATGAGTTCTGTATCAGACAGATTTATAGCTCGAATATGTTTAAAATGAACAATCTCATCATTAATAGGATGAATATCACTGACTACATAATTTTTAAGACTTACATGTTTTGCAACTAACTCAAAAAGAAAATCCATATCATAATAAACGCGATCTTCTTTGATAGCAAAGAATTCATCTTTTTCAATTTTATCTTTTATAATAAAATACTGCTCAGGAATAATGCCATATTTCAATATTGCTAGATTTGCTGGCATGGATTTAAAATAGGCTTCAAACGATTCTTTTGTTTTTCTAGAAACATAAAAATAATTGAAATCATTACGAGATTCTGATTGCTTATATTTTGGGATTAATAAGTCAAAACCAGTTGCATTTTTTACAAGCTCTATTTCTTTACCATTTTCTGATTTTTCGTGTTCAATGGTCTTTAAAATACTTTCAACGCCATTTCTGTCAGTTGCGAAAACAAACAAAGTTTCCATTAGACAGTTTTTTCGTGTATCTGCTAAAGGAAGTCTTTTCCTGTATCCACTTATTGGCTCAATTCTAACGCCTCGTCCTAATGATTGAAGCACATATTTTTGAGCATCTGCTCCACCAATATTAATAAAATTTATTACATTTGGTCGATTACTGTCCCATCCTTCATAGAAGCTTCTACTTCCTAAGAGAATATTAATGTCATCATTTGAATTAAGCGATTGAAAGTAATTAATATTATAATAGGACATACTTCTCAAATAGCCTGGACCTAATAAATTGCTTTGAAAACTGTCTGCATTACCAATTTTAATTAGTGCAAACGCTTTTGATGATGTTTGGAGTTTAAGTACAATTTCTTTATTTTTTTCTCCCTCCAATAACTCGATTTTGCCATGTGTTTTTGAATTAAATAAAAAATATAAAATATCTTTTATTGTGAGATTTATCAAAAGTGATTTATCAAATGTTAACTTCTCATCTCCATAAACATAGTTCTTAAAATTAAAGTCAGCAAGTAAAGATTCTTTTGCTTGTTCTAATAAGTCAGCATCATAATCTCCACCGGCTATCGACTCCATAATCTTAAAAAACATTAGTAAATCTGAATCCTCTGTATTCACGGTATTAACAAGCGTTACCATTAACGGGCTATGATAGAGATTAGGAGTTCTTTGTTTTTTTATTAATGTATAAACGAGCATTGATTTCAATACCTGCAATTGTTTTGTTCTGACTGAAAACTCATCCAGAGCAGAATCAAATTCGAAACTACTTTTGCATAAATAAATATTCTTACCATAACCTCCATTTATAAATTTCTCAAGATTAAAATTGTAAACTGTCGTAGCATAATCAATCTCATCGGTAAATGTCGCCGAGAAGTTGAACAAAAAGCCATTCCTGCAAAGAATAGTAATATAATCCTGTATAGTCGACGAGCCAGTTTCTCCGCGATGAGCTTCGTCTAAAAATATATACCACTTTCCTGCATTATCATAATCTTTAAAATCGAGAATATTTTCCTTTTTTTCATCTCTTATTAAATCGCTTCGGTAATAGTATATTTTTATTGATTTAATTATTGAAGGGTTTGCTTTATCACTATCATAGTCTTTTAGATTAACAATCTCAATTCTTGAGTTTGGATTTCGTGAGTTATTGTACTCGATAACTAGTTCTTTAAATTGTTCAAGCAAATTCTCCTTAGGCAGTAAAAGCATTATATCATAATTAGGAATTAAACCTTTTTCTTTTAAATAGGATATATATTCAATTACTTTAATCAATACGATTGTTTTACCGCTTGCAGTGGCCATCCAATAAGCACAACGATTAAAGAAATGGACCCCGTCAATAGTGTTATAATCGTCATTAATATTATAGTACTCTGAGAGCAATTCAAACCGCGGATTTGCTATTCCCTTACGTTCATCAATCGGTTTAATATATTTTTGTACACAAAAATTACTCTCCATACCGTTGGAAATGCAAAACTCGTAAAGTTCTTTTTTACCGTTAGGTGATGAGTAAAATGTCTTTAACAGTTTTGCTGTATTCTTTAAGGCTTCTACTTGATATGGAAATAGTACTTTTTTATCCGAAAAATGATATATATCTGGAATCTGCCACTCGTTTATATCTTCGTAATTAATGTTATCAACTAAGTTTTGATAATGATTAACAGCCATAAATTACTCACCCCACCAAATCAAAGGCTTTAAGTATTTGAGAAGTACCATTTTTTCATCTTCATTCATCTTGTTGATGTTTTTAGAAAAACTAATAATTTGACCTTTTACGTTTATTTTCACTTCATCCTCTGTGTCCACAATAAGTTGTCCTCCTAATATATTCGCAAGTGATTCAGCCAAGTCAATATTACTATAAAGTTTATTTAAATTGACAAATAGCTGATTCCCTTTCACTTCAATAACATTAGCATATTTTTGATCAGAGAAAAAAATATAACTTTCAAAAGGATCTTTTGAGAACAAATTAATTTGAGAGTCCGCCGGTGTGTATTCTGATTTGCGCAATACGTCTTCATATTGCTCAAGCTCGTAATATTTTACAAATCCACCTCCGGAGTAATTAACTTTTTCTGTTATTCCACAAGGTTCTCGATGTCCTTTTGCATTTATGGTTTCTTTAATTCTTGGAAGAATCGTATCCTCAAACTGATCCCCCATCTCAATCCCAATCCATTTTCTGCCAAGCTTGTGTGCTGCACTGATTGTAGTACCACTTCCACAAAAAAAATCTAATACTAAACCACCTTCTGGGCATGATGCTTTGATGATTCTTTCAAGCAGCTCCTCGGGTTTTTGAGTAAGTTCTGTACATCTTGGCATTTTTTCTTTCGATGTTGCGTTCTGCTGGAATGACATAATGTCATACCAGACATCTCCGACAGCTTTGCCTTTTTTTATTGCATCTTCTAAATAAATAATTGACCCCCTACCATCAAAATATTTTCGACCTTTTTCATCGACTTTGTCAAACCTATCTAAGTATTCTTTTCTGTGTGGTTGTCGTTGCTTTTCAAAATAAAATTCTTGAGGATCTTTTATATAAAAAAGTATTGTTTGGTGACCAAGAATATAATTTTTTGCTTGTGTTTTATATCCCGAAAGCACTTGAATATCCCATATAATTTCTCTTTTAAAGTTTTCTTTGCCAAAAATTTTATCTAATAAAATACGACCATAATAGTCTGCTCTTTCATCAAGATGTAGATAGAGAGAGCCTGTTGACTTAAGAAACTGATATGCTAACTGCAATCGATCGTTCATTATTGATAACCAAGTGCTATCTTGATAATTATCAACATAAGCAAAGTCATTTCCTGTATTAAATGGAGGGTCAATATAAATTAAGTCTACTTTTTCTTTATACTTATTTAATAGCGTATTTAATGCTTGATAGTTTTCTGAACGTATTAGCCTGCCAGAAAGAGCGCTGTCAATATCATCAAATTGACTTAAAATAACATATTTATGTTCGGGAAAATATTTTGTATCAAACGGAATATGCGGATTTTCGTTTATAATATCTTGTAAAGAAGCAGATTCTTTTATGAATCCCAAATCAATCCACTCTTTTATTTGTTTCGCATATCCGGGTGCTTTTTCCAAAGCATTTATTATATCAGAGGATATAAGGTCAGCAGAGATTATATACTCACTGTTTAGAACAAATTTTGGTTTATTCCATATATAAACTAACTCGTTTTCAAAATTTGAAATAAAATTAATAAGCTTTTTAGCATATAACTTAATGGTTTTGATTTGCTCTAGTCGGCTTAAAGAAAATTCATTAGAATCATCTAAAAGTATCTGATGAAGATATATGTCCAGTTGTTCAGTTAAGAATTTCTTTGCATTTTTATTTATAAAAAAATCTACTTTATTTTGTTTCTCAAAAACAGATATTGCTTTATAGATACTCTCATCCCTAACGCCCGTTTTTCTGACTAAATTTTCAATTTTTGTTGTTTTACCATGAGTCGAGTAATTAACCTCAATAACATTTATAGCCGATGAAATATTATCAGTGAGTTTAATCCCAAGCTTTGATTCAGCTTCGGATGCATTAATTTGTTTAGAAAACTCATATACTAACGCCCTTTTTTCATTGTTCTTTTTTAAATCAAGTTTGCTTACATCAAAGTAAAAATAAGAATTGCCCCACTGTTTATCTTCTACCTCAATAAATAAATTGTTAAATATTGTATCGGTCTTTACATAATACAGCATATGTGTTTTCCAAAACAAAACAATATCATCTTGGCCTGTATAGATTTTTTCGTAAACATTATTCCAATTGGCTGTTTTTGTAAAGAAAATGCTTCCACTCTCATTAAAGTATTTTTTAAAAAATGTGTATAATTTGCTAAAAAATTCTTCGCGGAAATCATTGGTTATCACTTTATCTTCTTCTACTTCTTTAGCAAACTGAGAAATAACCTTTTGATAATAATCATGTTTGATTTTAATAAGATTTAAAAAGCCGCCTTGACCTTCAATTTTTGCTCCAGTAAATATCTCTTCAAGTGTGCGATAGAATTTTTTTTCGTTTACCCCAATTCTACTCACTGTATTTTGCACCTCTTTCATAAATTCTATTTGTTAATATATAAGATGAAGTGATCACTCGTTATCGTCAACAATTTCCATGATATCTGAAATATCGCAGTTTAATGCCTTGCAAATCTTCACAAGCACATCGGTCGTTACATTTTCGTTTTTTCCGAGTTTAGCCATTGAAGATGTACTAATACCAGCCGCTTCTCTTAAATCTTTCTTTTTCATATCTTTATCAATTAAGAGTTTCCATAGTTTTTTATAGCTAACGGCCATAATTGTCACCTCGCTCGTTATAAAGAATACCACAAAGTCGGCTAAAACACAATATAAATTTGAGTTCGCGTATTTTTATTGTGTTTTGCGCAATTTATGTTATAATTTACACAAGGAAATATCTGGTCTAAATGATGAAATGTTATTACGGAGGTACGGTATGGCAAGCGTCAGCTCGTTCAGAGATGTTATTGCAAATATGTATTACAATGAACTCTTTGACGAATTGTCCGAGTATATTGAGGACAACCCGGATAAGCTTGAATCCAACTCATATCGTGTGCAATCACCGGATGAAGCAGCATTATCCGATTTTGACATCATAATGATAGACATAACTGACTCGCCAGGTAACAGTATTTTATTTGACGTAATTGTTTCTGCCGAAGTTGAAATTGCAGAAACAGTACGAAGGAATCGCGAGACTGATGGTATAGAACAATGGTTCCGTATCTCCTGCAGAGCTGACCTTGATGACGGAATTCAGAATTTTCAAATCAACTCTGTTTCAATATACAACAAGTACAGAGAAAGCAAATTAGGCCGACTGTCTGAGTATTTAGTGCCAATTATAGAAAAGGAACAGTTTGACGATGTTGCTACCGAGTTTCTAAGTGAATTTTGCCCGGAAGCATTAAGTACTCCTATGCCTATTCCGGTAGATGAAGTAGTGAAAAGAATGGGGCTTAAGGTTAAGGAAATCCAGTTAACAAAGCATTTCACTATATTTGGTCAAATAGTTTTTGGAGATTGTACGGTAGAATATTACGACAGAAATGAAAGAACATATAAGCCTTTGGAAGTTTCAAGAGGAACAATTCTCGTGGATCCTAATGTGTATTTCATGCGAAACGTAGGGTGCATGAACAATACTATTATCCATGAGTGTGTTCACTGGTATAAACATAGAAAATACCATGAGTTAGTTAAGACATATAACAGCGATGCTTTACTCATAAGCTGCAGAGTAAACGAAACAACTAAATACAAAAAACAATGGACGCCAGAAGACTGGATGGAATGGCATGCTAACGGAATAGCACCTCGCATCCTTATGCCTAAATCAATGACCATTAAAAAGATTGAGGAGCTAATTAAAAAGAATAAGCTCCTTTTTGGTACTCACAACAGGCTAAATATAATGGAAAATGTTGTGTATGAATTAGCTGACTTCTTCCAGGTGTCAAGGATAGCAGCTAAAATAAGGATGCTTGACCTTGGATATAAGGAAGTTGAAGGTGTATATACCTACGTAGATGACCATTTTATCAGCAATTATTCATTTAAGGCAGACTCATTACATAAGAATCAAACATACAGTATTAGCCTAAGCGATTCCTTTTTTGAATACTATGCGAATCCTGAATTCGCAAAGATTATAGACAGCGGTAATTTTATTTATGTTGACGGTCATTACGTTATTAACGACTCTAAATACATTAAAAGGTTAGAAAATGGAAGCCTTGATCTTACAGATTATGCAAAACTGCATGTAGATGAATGCTGCCTTCTGTTTGATTTAAAACTAAATAAAGCCTCCAAGATGGACATTGTAGTATACCTCGATTCTATAATGTTCCGTAAAGCTACACCGGATTATAACAGAGTGCCGACATTTAATCCGGACAAGCATAATATGGAGGTATTTAATCGTTCAGAAGAGCTAAAGAAATTTCACGAAGAATTCGTCGAAGAAGGTCAGCATTTGATCCGCACAACCCAGACATTTTCCCAAGCGGTATATGGACATATCAAAAGAAAAGGCTACAATAAGGTTGTTTTTATTGAAAAGACTTTGCTTTCAGGAAAAACATATGACAGAATAAAAAACAATGAACTTAACAATCCAACTTTAGAAACCGTTGTGGCAATCTGCATCGGATTGGAGCTTAGCCCTACATACAGTGAAGAGATATTAAGGCTTGCCGGATATACTCTCAATAACACTCCACAGCAATTGGCGTATAAAAAGCTTATCCATTCGTATAGAGGGCATTCAATATATGAATGCAATGAAGTTTTGGAAGCCTTGGGACTTTCCCCTCTTTGTGCAAAGGCATATAAAGAAATGATAAGTTAAAAAAATTGTTGGACTTCTGAAGTCCAACTTTTTATATTTTAAACCGGCTATTATAATGAGATTTTAAGCCATTATGCAAAAAAGGCGCAAAAACCTTACTGCATAATGGCTATTTTTTTGCCAAAATCATGGACTTTAGATGTCCGGACAGGCTTTAACAATTCAAGTAGCATTAAGTCAGAGAGTTGGCCAACCCTCAAAATTGAAGGATGGAGGATATAAGATGCAAGACTCTATGAACAATGCAAAAACGCTGTCAATAATTTCAATGCCCATAAAGGGCAGACCATACAACCATCAGATTCGTGCTTTCAATTTCATCTGCAGTCTATTTGGGCTTTTGAAGGGTGGTGGTGTTTCTGCCATTTCCGGATGGGGTGCAGCGCTCCTGATGGAAATGGGCTGACCAGCACCGGGAAAACTCTTGTCTCAATTGCAATTATAGGAGCATTGCTTGCCGCTGGAAGAATAAAACGTGTGCTGATTGTTGCACCGCTTTCCATTCTTGGAGTGTGGGAGGACGAATTTAAACGGTTCGCAGATTTCCTATATCAGCTTATAGTCCTTAATGGCACGATTCAGAAGAAAATCCAACAACTAAGATTTTTAACTGGCGAAGGTGTCCATGTAGTGGTAGTCAACTACGAATCTGCATGGAGAATGGAAAAGGAACTGGCAAATTGGCATCCTGACATTATCATCGCCGATGAAGGACATAAAATTAAAACTCATAATACAGCGGTTTCAAAAGCAATGCACCGATTGGGCTTGCTTGCACGGTATCGGCTCCTACTGACAGGAACGGTTATAACCAACAAAGCCATAGATGTATTCAGCCAGTATAAATTTCTCGATCCACGCATCTTTGGCAACAGCTTTTATGCATTCCGAAACCGGTATTTCAACATGGTCGGCTATGGCAACCATACACCAGTGCTGAAAAAATCAATGGAACAGGATTTGATGAAAAGGATCCACAGCATTGCATTCCGGGCGACCAAAGCGGAGTGCCTGGATTTGCCGGAAACCACCGATATTATTCGCCATATTGAGCTTGAGCCTGTCACTTTAAAGAAATATAAAGAGCTTGTCAAACAAAGCTATACTGAGCTGTCAGCAGGAGAAGTAACAGCTACAAACATACTGACACGCTTGCTTCGTCTTTCGCAATTAACCGGCGGCTTCATCGGAAGCGATGACGGTGGGAAAATCGAGCAAGTCAGTGATGCCAAGTTGAAAGCTCTTGAAGATATCCTTGAAAGCAGTATTCAAGAAGGACATAAGCTGGTTGTTATAGCAAGGTTTATCCCTGAAATTCATGCCATATGCAGGTTGCTGGAGAAGAAGAACATCGGTTATGCGTGTATTTATGGGGCAACAAAGGATCGCCAAGGGCAAGTAAACCGGTTTCAATGTGATCCCGACTGCATGGTGTTCGTAGGCCAGATTGCAACTGCTGGACTCGGTATTACACTAACCGCTGCAAGCACAATGGTATTTTACTCACTTGATTATTCCATGTCGAATTTCGAACAGACAAAAGCCCGCATCCATAGAGTTGGACAAAAGAACGGTTGCACATATATCTACCTTATCGCCAAGGGTACTGTAGACTCAAAAATCCTGACTGCTCTGCGCAATAAGGCAGATCTTGCAAAAATGCTGATAGACGACTACCGCAAAGGAGCAAATCCTTTTGCCCCAGAGGGAGGTGAAAGCTGTGAGCAATAATGCGATGTTTGAACTTGCTGACCGTCTTAAGGAGCTTCGCGATGCAAAAAAGGCCGCGGAAGAGGAACTAAAAAGCATTAATGCAGAGATTGACGATGTTGAATACCGCCTGTCTGAGCTGATGATCAGCAGTGAGACGCAAAACTTCACAAGAGCAGGAACAATGTTCTGCCTTTCAACGACAACAAGAGCCAGTGCTGCCGCAGGCATGAAGGAGGAACTGTTTGACGCACTACGCAGTAAAGGCTTTGGAGAACTCATCTATGAAACAGTCAATGCAAATTCCCTGTCAGCATTTGTTAAAGAACAGATTGCGGAGAATGGGGACGAGCTTCCGGACTGGCTGAAAGGCCTTGTGAATGTCTTCGAAAAGACAACAGTAACTGTGCGGAAAGCAGCAAGGTAAATAGCTTCAGAAAGCAATGCTCCAATATCAATGTTCAAGGAATAACTGTTCGAAGAACAATGCTTCAAAGAACAATGATATAGATTACATTTCAAATTCATATTTACGGAGGTATAAAAGCATGAAAAACAATGAACTCGTAACTATTAACGAAAATACAGGTTTTCTTCAGCTCGCTGATTTCAATCTTGACGAGGCAATGGCATCAGAACTTGACGGTCTTGACATGACTTTTGAACGCATAAAAATCCCGTCCGCAGGCAGCACAGTATTCGAAGTACCCGGGGAAAATCCCGGAGAACCTGATACTGTCAAAGAATTCTCAGCGGTAATTCTTTATCATCATCCACTTTATGCATACTACAAGGACAAGTATACCGGAGGCAGTAACCCACCGGATTGCGGAAGCTTTGATGGTATAACCGGCGAAGGAGACCCCGGAGGAAGCTGTGCCAAATGCCCATATAATCAGTTCGGTTCGGGGGAAAACGGCAGCAAAGCTTGCAAGAACCGCCGCAGGATATATGTACTGCGTGAAGGGGAGATTTTCCCGTTGATACTCTCATTGCCAACAGGATCGTTGAAAGAGTTTTCCCGCTACATCAAAAGGCTGCTTTCTAAAGGTAAAAAATCGAACAGCGTAGTTACCCGCTTTTCATTGAAAAAGGCGACCAATTCAAGCGGTATCACCTATTCACAGGCTCAGTTTGCTGTAGATCGGGATCTGACCGCTGACGAATATGCGTTGATATCCAAGCTCTCCGAGCAGGTCAAAGCATTCAGTACCCGAGTCGGCCATGACACTGAACCTGCCGGTGAAGAGGTAATAAATGTAGACCCTGAATCAGGTGAAATTACTGAGCCGCTTAAGTGATCAAAGGCCCTATCGGAGAGTAACTTCCATCTCCGATAGGGCGGAAAGGAGAACCGCATGGGATACAAATGTGTTTATATGCTGCCTGAAATAAAAGAGTATCTGAAAAACACTGGTTTATTTGCTTTCGATTTTGAAACCTCGCCTTGCGATAAATGGAGGAACGATAAAAGTGCAGCTCTGGATGCTCATAAAGCAGATATTACAGGGATCAGTTTTTCAGTATCAGAAGGGACTGCTATATATGTTCCACTTAAACATCGTAGCGGGCGAAATGCAGAGAACCAGGCGGTAATATGGGATTATCTGAAATTACTATTCGAATCAAAAGATGTAATAAAAGTTGCTCATAATCTGGCTTTTGAGTCTATGTTCCTTTACGCAAGAGGTATCGTCCTTCAAAAGCCTTGCTATGACACGATTGCAGCATCACAGCTTACATTAAAAAGCAAGTGGGAGTTCAGAAGTCTTGCTGACAGCGGACTTAAAACGCTTGCGCCTGCACTCTGCAAAGCAGAAATGACAGAATTCTCAACGGTTACTGAAGGTCGGTTTTTCGATGAATTGAACCCTCAGGATGAGAAGACTGTCCGCTACGCTTGTGCTGACAGCGACTACACTCTTCGCTTGTATCATGTTTTCAATCAGTGGTTTGATAGATTTTTACCCAAACACAGAACTATTGTGGAAGAGGTAGAATCGCCTACATCAGTATATGTCGGGATAATGAAGTATAACGGCATATTGGTGGATAAGTCAGCCATGCTGAAGAAACAAGCGGAAGCCACAGAAAAGATTGTCAGTATCAGAAAAGAGATTGCCGGAATTATCGGCAATGTAGAGATTGGGGCAAATGCTTCAACTTCAGCATTTAAAAAATATCTTTTTGTGGATCTCGGTCTTCCGGTAATGAAAACGACCGCAAAACATCAGGAAGCTGCCGATGATGAAACCATGATCCTATTAAAAGAATGGTGTGAATCCAACAGGCCTGAACTTGCTCGCTTATTTGAACTGGTGCAGGAATACCGCAAGTGGGGAAAACTCAAATCCACCTATATAGACGGGTATCTTCGATTTATTGATGAGGATACCGGCAGGATTCATCCGGACCTTATGCCACTGGGGACAGAGACAGGCAGATTTGCGTCAAGAAACCCGAATATGCAGAATTGTCCGCAGAAAGACAATGACCCAATAGGCGTACGGAAATTTATCATTGCACCGGAAGGAAAGGCTATTTTATCCCTTGACTTCTCGCAGATAGAACTGCGCGTCGGAGCGTTTTATTGCAGGGACAAACGTATGCTGGAAACCTATCGTACTGGCGGTGATATCCATGCTCAGACCACTTCTGTTATTTACCGCATTCCTTTTGAAGAGGCAGCAGACAAAAATGCTCCACATTATAAAGAGCGCAGGACCATTGCAAAGAACTGCAATTTCGGTGTGTTCTATGGCCTGTTTCCTACTGGCTTACAGAGGACACTTAAATTTAAAGCAGGGCTGAACCCAACTTTGTCCGAATGTGAGACCATCATTCAAAACTTGAAATCCGGATACCCCGGTCTTGCCAAATGGCAGGATGAGGTAAAAAAGCGGGCTGCTGTAAGCTGCTATTCAGAAACATGGCTGGGCAGGCGAAGATACCTGCTGGGAATTCGGTCATCAGATTGGGGCAAGAAGTCCTTTGCCGAGCGGTGCGCATTAAATACACCTATTCAAGGTACAGCGGCAGATATTCTAAAGCTTGCCTGTGGGCGCATCATCAGTGGACTTCCCGAAAGGCTTTGGCTGAAACCTATACTGCAGATACATGACGAGCTGGTTTTTGAATTACCGGAAGACAAGGTGGACGAAGCAGTTGCTTTTATAAAAGAGTGTATGGAAACACAACCCTTCCCTGAATTTGATGTACCTATTGTGGCAGAGGCTTCGGTAGGGAGAAATTTTGGAGAAATGAAAGAAATGGAGGATTGATGTTATGAATAACTTACAGGTTTTTAAGAATACAGAATTTGGAGAACTTAAAGTACTCGTTATTGATGGAAAGGAATACTTCCCTGCGGCAGATTGCGCGAGGATGCTTGGATACTTAGATCCCTACGATGCAATTAAGAGACATACAAAGGGGTCGGTGAAACACCGAGTCCTTACAAGTGGCGGTGAGCAGGATATAAAATTTATTCCGGAAGGAGATCTTTTCCGATTAATTGTTAAATCAAAACTTCCTGCTGCTGAACGCTTTGAAAGATGGGTCTTTGATGAAGTGCTGCCCACGATCAGAAAATATGGAGTTTATGCTACAGATAAAGTTATCGAAGAGATGATTTCTAATCCGGAGTATGGTATCAGGATTTTCTCTGAACTGAAGGCAGAACGCGACAGACGGAAATCTTTAGAAATAGAAAATGCAAAGAATAAACAGATTATCAGCGAGCTAAAGCCCAAGGCGAGCTATTATGATCTCATATTGCAAAATAAAAGCCTTGTGCCGATCAGCAAGATTGCCAAGGATTACGGAATGTCTGGCCGCGCTTTCAATAAGCTGCTTCATGAGCTTGGAGTACAGTACAAAATGGGAAACTGCTGGCTTTTATATCAGGAGTACGCCGATCAAGGATACACGCAGTCCAAGACTCATGCTATTGATGCAGAAAGAAGCGTAATGCACACATATTGGACACAAAAAGGAAGGCTATTTATCTATGACCTTCTTAAAAACAAGAAAGGTATATTGCCTGTAATCGAACGTGAACAAAAAAGCGCATAGGCAGGGGGTAATACCATGAGTATCAGCAAGTTTAACGCGGAAGGATATTACGACCCCACACCTTATGAAGCACTGCTTAGGATTGAGCGAGAGGCCAGGAAAGCGCCTTACAGACCGATGGTATTTATCTGCAGCCCATATGCTGGTGATATAGAACGTAATATCCGTAAGGCTCAGGGGTACAGCCGCTTTGCAGTGAGCAGGAATTGCATACCTATTGCTCCGCACCTCTTGTTTCCGCAGTTTATGGACGAAGATGATGAACAAATGCGAAATCTGGGCTTGTACTTTGGCATGGTATTGATGTCAAAGTGCTCAGAAGTGTGGGTATTTGGCAGAAAAATTACTAAAGGGATGTCCATTGAGATTGAAAAGGCAAAGCAACGCAGCATTCCGATTCGGTATTTTAATGAACGATGCGAGGAGGTGCAGTGTAAGTGAGCATCTCATTCCCTAAAGAATTGGCAAACCGGAAGCAATGGATATGCTGGCGTCTGGAACCAAACACAAAGGACGGAAGAGACAGTAAAATCCCTTATAATCCCTTAACTGGTAGAAAAGCCTCAAGCACTAACCCAAACGACTGGTCGACGCTTGACGATGCGATTGCGGCAAAAGAACAATACCTCTATACCGGATTAGGTTTTGTATTCGCAAAAAGCGGAGGTTTAGTAGGGATAGACATAGATCACTGCCGCGACAAAAACACTGGGGAATTAAGCGATACCGCCAAGGATATCCTTGAGCGGTTTCCGTCCTATACGGAAATCAGCCCTTCAGGAACTGGGCTTCATATTTTCTATAAAGGGGAGATGCCTGCTAAGGGCAATAAAAACACTAAAACCGGCGTTGAAATGTATGCCCACAGCAGATACTTCACAATGACTGGCGAGCGACTGCCAGGGACCCCTGATTACATTACTGAAGATAACGGGGCACTGGCCTGGATACATGAGAATTATATCAAAAGTAAAAAGCGGGGAGGAAAAAGCAAGAAAGACAGTAAGGTGGTTAAGCTAGAGCCGCTTACAGATGAAGAAATTCTGGAGAAAGCCCGTACAGCCGAAAACCATAAGGAATTTGATCTGCTATGGGAAGGAAAATGGCAGGAAGCAGGGTATCCGAGCCAGTCCGAAGCCGACCTTGCTCTTTGCTGTATGCTGGCTTTTTGGTCAGGCAAAAACAAAGAGCAGATGGACAGGCTGTTTAGAAATTCCGGGTTATTCCGGGAAAAGTGGGATACGGTACATCATGCAAGTGGAGCAACATATGGGCAGGAGACACTGGATAAGGCCATTGAAGTTACAGAGAACGTATACAGCCGCGAAAGCGAGTCAGTTATCTTTGAACATGAGGGCAGGTATTACCGCACCAGAGGCGAAAGTGTGTATCCTATAACAAACTTTATCATTCAGCCGGTGGAGATGATTGTATCAGAAGATGAAACGCAAATGACTGCTGATCTTATTACAATACGTGATGAAATATACCGCCAGACATTTATGACTACCGACTTCAATAACATCCAAAAGTTTAAAAATATCTTGAACCGCCGGACAATATCCTTAGGTTATTTTGGCTCAGAAGGAGATTTGGAACTGCTGAAAGGTTATATATCTGAAATGGAGTGGGTAAGGAAAACAGGGGTCAAGGCTCTTGGAATTTATGAGCATGGCGGGCGGATGGTCTATGTTTCAACGGATGGTGCCATTGAAGCCGGAGGCAGCATTGTTGAAGATATCGTGCAGCTTGATAAGTATAAAAGCATAACAACCGATATCCTAACCTTTGAGCCATTGACAAAGAAACAGCTTATTATGCTTGGTGAATGGCTCCTCAGCTATAACGAGCCCATAAAAACGGTATCAGTAATGGCCTGGGTGGCCGGATGCTTCATTAAACCGCATCTTAAAAAATCAGGCATCAAGTTTCCTCATTTATTGCTTGTCGGAGAACAAGGCAGCGGAAAAAGTAATACATTGGAGCGGGTTATTCTGCCGGTATTTTCGTGCAGCAAAATCCGCGCGGCTACGCAGGTTACTGCATTTACACTGATGAAGGAATCTGCATCATCGAATCTGATACCGCAGTTGATGGATGAGTTCAAGCCTTCAAAGATAGATAAGTTAAGGCTAAATGCCTTATACAACCATCTTCGAGATGCATATGACGGCCATGAAGGTGTCCGCGGTAGGGCGGATCAAAGTGCTGTTACTTATGAACTGTTGGCACCTATTATTGTAGCTGGTGAGGAATCGCCGGATGAAGCGGCCATCAGAGAACGGAGCATAGAATTGCTATTCAGCAAGAAGGACTTAAAACCAGCCAGCCATAGACAAGCATTTTATAAGCTGTGTGCAAAAGCGGATCTGCTTGGCAGCTTCGGTCGGAGCCTGCTGGATATAGCACTCAGAGTATCGGTTGCTGAGGCAGAGAAGTGGTATGAGGAAGCAAAGTCAGAGATATCTGATGAGTTTCCATCTCGTATCGTCAATAATCTCGCCTGTTGCTATGCCGGATTGAGCCTAGTAAACAAACTGTGTGAATTCCTTAATGTAACGTGGGCTGAAGTATTTCCCATTAACAAAGGGGCATGTATTCGATATCTTCAAAACGGTGTGCAGGAGTACTTGCTGGATGGCGGCAGCAATAACAAGACCATTGTAGAACAGACGCTGGAAATCATGGCCCGGATGAAACTGGCTCCGAATCAAGACTACACTTTTGATAAAGATGGCAAGGTTATCGGGATTCGTTTCTGTGATGTATATGACCGCTATACCAAGTACAGACGCGATTATGCAATCACTGGTGAATGTCTTCCATATAACCAGTTTTTGAAGCAATTGAGGCAAAGTGACTTTTTTATAGAGAGCAATAAAACGATGCGTTTCGGGAATGAAACAAAAAAAGCGTGGGCTCTTGATTTCTCAATACTGAAAGAGCGATGCGATG
This sequence comes from Tepidimicrobium xylanilyticum, assembly GCF_900106765.1. Taxonomy (NCBI): domain Bacteria; kingdom Bacillati; phylum Bacillota; class Tissierellia; order Tissierellales; family Tepidimicrobiaceae; genus Tepidimicrobium; species Tepidimicrobium xylanilyticum. The sequence goes on along the minus strand of NZ_FNNG01000003.1, from coordinate 42,595 downwards.
TGAGCGGCTTTGAAATCACAGATATTGAGCCTCTTTAGTATTGAAAAAGGTAACAAGGTAACAAAAAGGTAACGCCAGAAACGCTGATGAATAGCCACTTGTTACCGATGTTACCTTTGTTACCTCAACTTTATATATACGCGCGAAAGTACCATTGCTTTTTTAAGACTAAAAAATATAAAAATAAAAATATTTGTGTATACACCTACCCCAAAAAGAGGTAACAAGGTAACAAAATCCTGAAAAGCGCTTGGGAAGCTGATTTATGAGATGCCTTTTTTGGACGTTACGAGGTTATAAAAGGGAAAAAGGTAACATTTTTGGAGGATGAGCGGTTATGTCTGAAAGAAGTATTGTGACTAAAGTACTGCGGTACTTAAAGACAGTACCGGGGTGTTTCTGTTGGAAGGAACATGGTGGTATGTACGGGACAGCGGGGATACCAGACATTATTGCCTGTGTAAATGGACGGTTTATAGCTTTTGAAATAAAAACCCCATCGGGAAAGACAACAAAACTGCAGGAAGCAACTATAAGGAAAATCCTCAATGCAGGAGGAGTGGCAGCGATTGTTCATTCGGTAGATGAGGTGAAGGTTATTCTGGAAAAGCATGGCCTTCTATAAAGAACGAAGACATAACGAACAAGGAAACAAAGCACTGCAAAGCAACGCAAAAAAGCACACTGCTTCAAAGATCAAGGTTTTTATCTTGATTTTTTGGAGGTGCGATATGCTGATTGCATGGCAGTATTTAGATAAAAAAGCAGCTGCTGTTGAAGCTTTGAAAGATTACAGCAGCATGCAGTACATTATTGAACACAGTGATGAGGATATATATGAAGTTGAAACCCGTATGTCAAGCCCTCACAGTGCAAAGATTACCGGAGTTCCGGGCAAACACAATCCCAAAAGTGGCGAAGAACGCCTTGCTGCTTGCCTTGACGAGATTGATGTATTGAAAGAACGTTACAGACGGGCATTGGAATATATGGAATGGTTCAAGCCTGCTTGGGACGCCCTGTCGGAGGAAGAACAGTTTATACTGACAGAATTTTTTGTTAATGATGTGAGCAAGACAGAAGCTGTAGCAAACATCGGAGAGAAGCTGTTTCTTGAAAGAGCACAGGTGTACCGCAGGAAAGACAAGGCGCTTAATCATTTGGCATTGCTTTTATATGGGAAGTAGAAATGAGATATTTATGAGATGAAAAACACAGATATCCCATATATAATGATATCGTGAAAAAATAACATTAAAACGCATAAGCCCTTCGGGGCTTTTTTTATGCCATAAAACAGGAGTGAGGAAAGATGTACGATAATTGTTTTGGCAGTAACGGAAGGAATGGCTGCAATATCCTGACTGTACACAAGTGTCAGCAAGATAAATGTTCCTTCTATAAAAGCACCCAGGAGTTAGAGGAAGATAGAAAAAAGGCTTATCTTTTGCTTGCAGCTTTACCACCCGATATGCAGAGATATATTTCAGATAAGTATTATAACGGTAAGATGCCATGGGCAAAAAGTAAATGTTCTGTTTAGTATTCCAGATGAGATTTTTATGAGATGAAATTCAGTAAAAAACCAAATATAATGGTATTGTGAAAAGTTATGGATAAGCCTTCATGGGATGAACCTGTGAGGGCTTTTTTATACGCGTAAAGGAGGTGGCCAGATGCCAAGAAAACCAAAAAGGCCTTGCTCCTTTCCTGGCTGTCCTGAACTGACGGACGGAAGGTACTGTGACATGCATCAAAGGCAAATGGATGCTTATTACAACAAATACGAACGAGATCCCCAAACAAGAAAACGCTATGACCGGAGATGGAAACGCATCAGGGACAGATATATCTCAGAGCATTCGCTTTGCGAGGAGTGCCAAAAGTACGGAAGGCTTACACCAGCCGAAGAGGTACATCATATTATCCCTTTATCCAAAGGCGGAACCAATGCAGACAATAACCTTATGAGCCTGTGCAAACAATGTCACTCATCGATCACTGCTCGCGAAGGAGAACGATGGGCAAGACGGTAGGGGGGTCAAAATCTCTGGTGAAGCAGTTTTGTGCAACGGGCGGGGGGTCACGCGCGAAAAATCGCAGTTTCAAACGGGGTATATCCCCTGTTTATTTTTACAGGAATCGAGGTGATGTGTATGGCAAAGGACGGTACCAACCGCGGCGGGGCACGTATCGGTGCAGGACAGAAGAAAAAGCCTCTGGCGGATAAGATTTTGGAAGGAAACCCCGGCAGACGAAAGCTCATGGTAATGGAGTTTACGGATGTTGCGGAACTGGAAGGAGAGAGCATGCCGCCACCGAGGGATTGTCTTGCTGCAAAGCAGAAGAACGGAAAAACAACACTGGCGGTGGAAATATACGAAAAAACATGGCAGTGGCTTAAGGAACGCAGGTGTGTTCACCTTATCCCTGCGCAGCTTATAGAGCAATATGCCCAGAGTGTGGCGCGGTGGATCCAGTGCGAGGAATGTATCACTGAATTTGGCTTTCTTGCTAAGCATCCGACAACTGGCAATGCCATCCCGTCACCTTATGTGGCTATGAGTCAAAGCTTTATGAAACAGGCCAATAACCTGTGGTATCAAATTTATCAAGTCGTGCGGGAAAACTGTGCTACCGAATACAAGGGGGCTACTCCTCACGATGATGTTATGGAAAAACTACTGACAGCCAGGAGGGGTGGCTGATGCATAAAACAAATTCAATCTTTCTTAGGGAACTAAGAAAATATAAAGACCATTTAACGAAGCAGCAGTTTAAGACTCTGCGGGGACAAGTAATAAACGGAGATTGTGAGGGCGCAAAAAAGGGTCTTAAGAAAATATTGAACAGGAGAATGCAGTATGAACATACAAAAAATATCTGTTGAAAAACTTAATCCAGCAGCATACAACCCGCGCAAGGATTTAAAACCTGGCGATAAGGAATATGAAAAGCTAAAACGGTCAATAGAGGAATTTGGCTATGTGGAGCCTGTTATCTGGAACCAAAAAACAGGTAATGTGGTAGGCGGGCATCAACGCTTAAAGGTTTTGCTGGACTTGGGACAGACTGAGATAGACTGCGTTGTAGTGGATCTTGACCCGCAGAGAGAAAAAGCGCTTAATCTTGCTCTTAATAAGATTCAGGGAGAGTGGGACGAGAATAAACTGGCTGAACTGATGGCTGAGTTGGACGCAGGTGCATTTGATGTTTCGCTTACAGGGTTTGACGCTTCTGAAATAGACGAACTGCTTAACCGATGGTACTCCAAAGAGGCGATACAAGACAGCTTTGACATAGATAAAGCGCATGAGGAAATTGTGCAGCGCGAGCCTGTAACGAAGCGGGGCGATATCTGGCTTCTCGGGAATCATCGCTTGATGTGCGGCGACTCTACTAAGGATGAGGATTTTGAGAAGTTGATGGAAGGGTGTCACGCACAGATGGCAGTGACTTCCCCTCCATATGGGGTAGGCAAAGAATATGAAAAGGCCGGGATTGAACCATGGTTCGAGACAGTACGCCCAGTGATTAGAAACCTGTGCAGGTATGCAGATATTGTCTGCTGGAACTTAGGTGATCTCTATGCCACCGGCTCTCAGTTTATTGAACCAACCAGTGTTTACAGTGTGAACATGTTTTTGGAAAACGGTTACCGCCCTATCTGGATCCGCATTTGGAAGAAGCAAGGGCAAAATTTCGGCGTAGGACCCTATAATCTTGTTTCAAACAAGCCGGTTCAGCAGTATGAGTATATTTCAGCCTTCAGCAATAAAGGAGAAGTTGAGGAATATAACGATCAGGAATATGTATGGCTTTCAGCCTTTGCGGGACACAGTTATAAATTTGTGAAACGGCTTACAAAGGAAGAACGCAAGAAATGGGGTTATGCTGGGATATGGGAGATGACCACTGTACGGGCAAACAAGGAGCATCCTGCAATGTTCCCTGTGGAGCTTCCATGGCGGTGCATCAAAATGCACAGCGACAAAGGCGGTATTGTGCTTGAACCGTTCTCTGGTAGCGGAACTACTATAATTGCGGCTGAACAGACCGAGCGTAAATGCTACGCAATGGAGTTATCCCCTGTTTACTGTGATTTAGCTGTTAAGCGCTGGGAGGAATTCACCGGTGAAAAAGCCATCAAACTGGAGGGTTAAGATTTATGGATATACTGAAAATACCAACAGAAAAACTAAAACCTTCGAAATATAATCCGCGGAAAGATTTAAAGCCTGGTGACCCTGAATATGAAAAATTACGTCGGTCTATTGAAGAGTTTGGATATGTAGAGCCGGTTATATGGAATAAACGCACCGGGAATATTGTCGGCGGACATCAGCGTTATAAAGTACTTACAGCTTTGGGGTATAAGGAGATCGACTGTGTTGTACTTGATTTGGATGAACAGCGGGAAAAGGCACTCAATGTCGCGCTGAATAAAATCAGTGGTGAGTTTGATATTCCGCTTTTGACCGATCTGCTTATGGATTTAAATGAAGATGGTTTTGACGTTTCTCTTACCGGGTTTGATGCTGCGGAAATTGATGAGTTGTTCCGTGATAAAACAGCCGCTAATGTCAAAGAGGATAATTTCGATACAGAAAAGGCAATTGCAGAGATTAAAACTCCGGTTACCAAAAAGGGCGACATATGGGTACTTGGCAGCCACCGTCTGATGTGCGGTGATAGCACCATGCTTTCAGATGTGCAAAAGCTGATGAACGGACAAAAGGCGAGATTTGTTTTCACCGACCCACCCTGGAATGTTGATTACGGTTCAGATACCAGGCATCCAAGCTGGAAGCCAAGACAAATTCTAAATGACAATATGAGCACCGAAGAATTCGGTGCTTTTTTATTGCGCGCTTTTAAATGCATGAAAGAGGTTTCTGAAGCCGGATGCATGACCTATGTGGTAATGAGTGCTCAGGAATGGGGCAGTTTGATGAACGTCATGCGGGAGGCAGGGTATCACTGGTCGAGCACAATTATATGGAAAAAAGACAGCTTGGTACTATCAAGAAAGGACTATCATACCCAGTACGAGCCGATCTGGTATGGTTGGCTTGATGGAACACGCCTTTGCCCGCTTAAAGACCGTAAACAGTCAGATGTTTGGGAGATACCCCGTCCTAAAGTATCGGAGGAGCACCCTACCATGAAGCCGGTATCGCTTGTAGCAAAGGCAATGCTCAATAGTTCCCATATTGGAGATTTAACTCTTGACCTGTTCGGTGGTTCTGGTACGACAATGATTGCGGCACAGCAGACCGGGCGGGTTTGTTTTATGATGGAGCTTGACTCGAAATACTGCGATGTGATTGTAAAGCGCTATGTTTCACAATTTGGCACAGATTCAGTATTCTTGGTAACAGGTAGTGAAAAAATACCTTACGCGGAAACACAGATTGATTAAAAATGTCCTTGCTTTCCCCTCAAAACAGAGCGTTAATGTACCCCACCAAAAAGGAAAGGTGGGATTTTTTATGGGAATCAAAAATGTTTTAGCTTATTTGAGGGGAGGTGTATGGCATGAGCAATAACAGCTTTCGCTTTTCACAGAAGATTGTCGGTCAGGAGAGAAAAGCCATTGCCTCGGTCATAGCTGAAGCCCTTGAAGGCCAGGTGCGCTATGCCGGAGCACCGGAGTTTTTGTATGAGATTAAAGACGAAAAATCTGCTGGCAGTTGGACGATTGACAGGGACAGTGTGGTTCACTCACCGAAAATCAGTCTCAATGAAATAAAAACCATCCGTTCAGTTATTGACACGTTGAATGTGGAGGGCTTTTCAGCAGAGGGGACCATGACAATTACTCTTTCGTTGGAGGGCTTTAGCGCGATTAGCCTTGAAAACCTAAATAATATGCTGGCCAGCAAAGAGACATTGATAAAGAAGGCGATGTTGATTGAGGGGGAACTTGTAGTCTTAGCTGAAAATGATGAGATTTCCTTCCCTTTCTGGAACGCGACTTTAAATGCTGATGAAGTGCAGACCTATATAACGCTGGCAAAGCAGATGGCAGAACAGGCAAAATTACAGAAGCGAGTACTGCGCAACGAAAAACCAGCAGATAATGAAAAATATGCTTTTCGCTGTTTCCTGCTTAGGTTGGGATTTATAGGTGATAACTTCAAAACTGAACGCAAGGTGCTGCTTTCAAGGCTGTCCGGCAACGGGGCGTACCGGAAAGGCAGAGCAAAGGCGGTGGACGAAAATGAATGATTTTCATAGCACCGCCTTCTTTGTCAAGCATCCGTTTAGGATTGAGGAGCTAAAAGTGCCGCATCGGTGTGAGACGAGGAAACGATTTGCAGTTGTAAAAACCATCGAGCTTTCAAAGATTGACTATGACAACTTCGTTGCCGACCTATGCGTTGACCGCACATTTATTGAGGAAAACAAAGGGTTTTGTCACGTTAATGAGGATGGAGTGTGGCTTTGCTTGCTGGTTAAGCAGCGGGGACAGTCTGATGGAGTGTTGGTAATGCCGGATGGTAGAGATTATCCAAAGTATGCCGCATATTATCCTGGAGAGGAGGACGAGCTATGAGTGTAAGAGGCTTTCCTTCAAAAGAAACAGTCCTTCGCCTTAAAGAGCAGTATCCGCCGGGAACACGCGTTGAGCTTATCTGCATGGATGATCCGTACTCTAAGCTGAAACCAGGAGACCAAGGTACAGTCTCTTTTGTAGATGATATCGGAACCATTCACATCAACTGGGACAGCGGTTCTTCTCTGGGTGCAGCTTATGGTGTAGATATGATCAGAAAGCTGTAAATGTACACAAATTAAGATGCGAAAAATCTTCCAAAATCCAGCGAAAACTCATGCAGAATTGCCTTGCTATCCTGTGTTTTCAATGGCCTAATGTACACTGCCAAAGGGCAAAAAACACAGAGAAAGCGAGGAGAAAGCGCAATGCTTACAACGAGATTTGGAATCGAGGTAGAATTGACGGGGATTACAAGAAAACAGGCGGCAAAAACTGCAGCAGCTTTTCTTGGAGGAAGGATTGAATCCAGTGGAGATTATTACGATACCCAAAAGGTTATAGCACCGGATGGACGGATATGGAAATTCATGAGCGACGGGAGCATCCGGACTCAGAAAAAGGAAAGCTGCCGGATTGTAGCGGCAGGCCGGGAATATAGTGTCGAGTTGGTAAGTCCGATACTGACATACCGCGAAGATATTGAAACCCTGCAGGAGTTGATAAGGAGGCTTCGCAAGGCTGGAGGTTTTGCAAACACAAGCTGTGGAATTCATATCCATATAGACGGGGCAAACCACACGCCGCGAAGCATTCGTAATTTTATCAACATTATCGCCAGTAAGAATGACCTTTTCTATAAGGCATTGCAGATTGCACCGGACAGGATGCGGTTTTGCAAAAAGATGGATGCAGCACTGGTTGAGAAGATGAACCGGCGTAAGCCCAAAACCATGGCGGCGATTGAAAGTATATGGTACGAAGGTTACAGCGAAAGCCGAAGCACCCATTACCACAATAGCAGGTACCATTTTTTGAACCTGCACAGCTTTTTTAACGGCAACGGGACTATTGAGCTTCGAGGCTTTAACAGCGAACTTCATGCGGGGAAAATCAGAAGCTACATAGTGCTTGCCCTTGCGCTAAACCATCAAGCATTAACCCAAAAATGTGCTTCCAGCAAGAAACCGCAGGTTGAAAACGAGAAATTTGCCATGCGGACATACCTCAACCGCATAGGGCTTATTGGTGATGAGTTCAAAAACTGCCGGGAGCATCTTTGCAAACACCTTGATGGTAACGCAGCATGGCGGTTTCGGGCAGCATAGATAGACAATCGCAGGGGTGGATCTCCGCCTCTGCCTTGGTAAATACAAGGAGGATGATACGATGAGCAAAGAAAAAGGAACCATATATTTAGCATACGGAAGCAATCTGAACTTAAGGCAGATGGCATACCGCTGCCCAACGGCAAAAGTGCTGGGGAGTGCAAAACTCACAGGATACCGGCTGTTATTCAGAGGAGGGAATGGCGGCGCAGTAGCGACAATAGAAAAACAAAAAGGTGAAAGTGTACCGGTACTGCTTTGGAGAATCATGCCTAATGATGAGAAGGCGCTGGACAGATATGAAGGTTATCCGCATCTATACCGGAAAGAAACGGTTAAGGTACGTTTCAAAGGGCAGTGGGTACCCGCAATGGTGTATATCATGAATGAAGGTAGACCTTTGGGAGCACCGGGTCGTTACTATTACGAGGTGATTCGGCAGGGCTATTTAGATGCGGGTTTTGATATTTCATTTCTCAATAAAGCGGTAAGAGATTCAATTTCAGCGGCAGAGAAGTCAGAGGTGTAGGACATGGGTACAGATTATGGCCATACGGGACAGCGGTGCCTGTAATATGTTTGACTTGCCAAGAGTACAGGAAGAGGCATATAAAATGGGGTTTTATGAATTAGTAGTATTTCTTAATGGACACAAGAAAGAATATGCCGAGTTTATCCTAACAGGCAAACGATAACGGTTATAACGTAACAAGTTTCATAGAAATCCACTTTAGAGAGGAACTTCATCCATGAGGTTCCTTTTTTCTTGCTCAATTTTAGGAAAGGAGGCGGCAAAGCTGCGGAAGTTAAAACGATATAAACCAACCAAGTTTATGGCGGAAGGTTCTCGATATGACAAGGAAGCGGCGGATGCCGCTGTTACTTTTATAAACTGCCTGAAGCATACCAAGGGTGAATGGTATGGAATGCCTTTTGAATTAATTGACTGGCAGGAACAGATTGTCCGGGATATATTCGGAATCTTGAAACCTAACGGATACCGGCAGTTTAACACTGCCTATATAGAAATTCCAAAAAAGCAGGGTAAGAGCGAACTTGCAGCGGCAATTGCCTTATACCTTACCTGCGGTGATTTCGAGCATGGCGGCGAGGTTTACGGATGTGCATCTGACCGTCAGCAGGCATCCATTGTTTTCGATGTTGCAGTAGATATGGTGGAACAGTGTCCGGCATTAAAGTCTCGAATTAAACCAATGCTGTCGCAGAAGCGGCTGGTATATAAACCGTTAGGCAGTTTTTATCAGGTGCTTTCAGCGGAGGCATATACGAAACATGGGCTAAACGTCCATGGTGTGGTATTTGACGAACTTCATGCCCAGCCAAACAGGGATCTTTATGATGTAATGCTTCACGGATCTGGCGATGCAAGAAAACAGCCGCTGTTTTTCCTGATTACAACTGCTGGCACAGACCGCAATTCCATCTGCTGGGAAGTGCATCAAAAGGCTGAGGATATTCTTCAAGGACGTAAGATAGATCCGACTTTCTACCCGGTTATCTACAGCGCATCCGATACCGACGACTGGACAAGTGAAAAGGTATGGAGAAAGGTTAATCCGTCACTAGGCATTACAGTTGACATCGAAAAACTGAGGGTGGCTTGTGAAAATGCCAAGCAAAACCCCGCAGAGGAAAATTTATTCCGTCAGCTCCGCTTAAATCAGTGGGTGAAACAATCGGTGCGCTGGATGCCAATGGATAAATGGGATAAGTGTGCATTTCCTGTTGATGCGGAAAAATTGCGCGGCAGAACCTGTTACGGTGGACTTGACCTGTCATCTACTACCGATATTACAGCCTTTGTACTGGTGTTTCTGCCGCTTGATGAATCGGACAAATATCAGATCCTGCCTTTTTTCTGGATACCGGAGGAGAACATCGACCAGCGTGTGCGGAGAGATCATGTACCGTATGATGTCTGGGAGAGGCAGGGCTTTTTATATACCACCGAGGGTAACGTGGTGCATTACGGTTTTATCGAGACATTTATTGAGGAACTCGGTATGAAATATAACATTAAGGAAATAGCCTTTGACCGCTGGGGCGCAATTCAGATGACGCAAAACCTCGAGGCTTTGGGGTTTACGGTTGTTCCATTCGGTCAGGGTTTCAAGGATATGTCGCCGCCTACAAAAGAGTTGATGAAGCTGACATTGGAAGAACGCATCGCCCATGGTGGTAATCCAGTACTGCGGTGGATGATGGACAATATCTATGTCAAAACCGATCCCGCCGGAAACATTAAGCCGGATAAAGAAAAATCCACCGAGAGAATAGATGGTGCGGTAGCGTTAATTATGGCGCTTGACCGCGCGTTAAGGCATGACGGGGATGAACGCAACGGATCAATTTATGATGAAAGGGGGCTGTTGATTATATGAGTGTATTTTCCCGTTTGTTCAAAGCAAGGGATAAGCCGAAAAACAGCCTGTTCGGTAATGCATATAGTTTTTTCTTCGGCGGCACATCCAGCGGAAAGACTGTAAATGAGCGGACTGCTATGCAGACAACTGCAGTGTATGCCTGTGTAAGGATACTTGCAGAAGCCATCGCCGGGCTTCCGCTTCATGTGTACCGCTATAAAGAAGACGGTGGCAAAGAAAAAGCGTTGACCCACCCGCTCTATTATTTGCTCCATGACGAACCAAACCCTGAGATGACTTCATTCGTGTTCCGAGAAACACTGATGAGTCATCTTCTTTTATGGGGAAATGCTTACGCTCAAATTATTAGGGACGGTTCCGGACGAGTGCTGGCGCTTTATCCACTTTTGCCAAACAAAATGACGGTAGACAGGGCTCCAAACGGAGAACTGTTTTACACTTATCGGCGCGACAGCGATGAGAGTAGGGTTAATCCAAAAGCAGGCCTTATATACCTACGAAGTGATGAGGTTCTTCACATCCCGGGACTCGGTTTTGACGGACTGATCGGATACTCCCCTATTGCTATGGCCAAGAACGCCATAGGCATAGCTATTGCCTGTGAGGAGTATGGTGCATCCTTTTTTGCCAACGGAGCAAATCCGGGTGGCGTTCTGGAACATCCTGGCGTATTAAAGGATCCGGCAAAGGTGCGAGAAAGCTGGAACGCTGTTTATCAAGGAAGTGCCAATGCTCATCGCATTGCAGTTCTGGAAGAGGGAATGAAGTTTCAACCAATCGGCATTCCACCCGAACAGGCACAGTTTTTAGAGACAAGAAAGTTTCAGATAAATGAAATTGCTCGGATATTCCGAGTACCTCCCCATATGGTTGGAGATCTTGAAAAGTCAAGCTTTTCAAACATCGAACAGCAATCTCTGGAATTTGTTAAATACACGCTTGACCCGTGGGTGGTGCGCTGGGAACAGGCTCTCCAAAAAGCGCTGCTTTTACCGTCAGAGAAGCGGATATACATTGTCAAATTCAATGTAGATGGCCTTCTGCGCGGTGATTATGCAAGCCGCATGAACGGCTATGCTGTAGCTCGCCAGAACGGCTGGATGAGCGCAAACGATATCCGCGAACTTGAGGATATGAACCGGATACCAGCAGAGTTGGGTGGCGACCTATATCTTGTCAACGGTAATATGACTAAGCTTGCTGATGCAGGTGCATTTGCAGGTAAAACCAATGCTGAAACGGAGGGATCAAAAGATGAGCAAATCACAAAACCCAAAACCGGTTCGCCGCTTTTGGAACTGGATACAAAACGATGATGGCAGCCGGACATTATATATTGACGGGCCAATAGCCGAAGAAAGCTGGCTGGGAGACGAAGTAACTCCCAAGCAGTTCAAATCAGAGCTGTTGTCCGGAGAGGGTGATATAACGATCTGGATCAACAGCCCTGGCGGAGATATATTTGCAGCTAATCAAATTTACAACATGCTTATGGATTACAAAGGCAAAGTGACGGTAAAGATTGACGGTATTGCAGCCAGCGCCGCTTCGGTCATAGCTATGGCCGGAGGTGACGTCTTTATGTCACCAGTCAGCATGATGATGATTCACAACCCTATGACAATAGCCATCGGTGATACAGAAGAAATGGAGAAAGCTATCACAATGCTGGAAGAAATAAAGGAATCCATCATCAACGCTTATGAGCTGAAAACCGGACTTTCCAGGGCAAAAATATCGCACCTAATGGATGCAGAAAGCTGGTTTAACGCAAGAAAAGCGGTGGAACTTGGCTTTGCCGATGGAATCTTGTTTATGGAGGATGAATCATTCCCATCCGAATTTGAAGTATCAGGAGGAATGATCTTCAGCAGGCAGGCAGTAACAAATTCCATCCTGCAAAAGCTTAAACCAAAAGAAAAACCAAAAGGAACACCAATTGAGTCGCTTGAAAAGCGGCTTTTTTTATTAAAACCTTAAGGAGGATTTGATTATGAGCAAAATACTGGAACTGCGTGAAAAACGCGCTAAAGTTTGGGAAGCTGCTAAAGCTTTCCTCGACAGCAAACGCGGGAACGACGGACTGCTTTCACCGGAGGATACCGCGACTTATGAAAAAATGGAAGCCGACGTTATTGCGCTGGGCAAAGAAATAGAGCGTCTTGAGCGTCAGGCTGCCATAGATTTGGAACTGTCAAAACCGTTGAATATTCCTATTACAGACAAACCCACTTCCATATCTGGCAACAATGAAAAAACCGGACGTGCCAGCGATGAGTACAGGCAGTCTTTCTGGAACATGATGCGCGGCAGGCGCAAATATGACATACACAACGCGCTGCAGATTGGAGAGGACACCGAAGGTGGATATCTTGTTCCCGACGACTTTGAGCGTACTCTTGTGGAAGCACTGGAGGAGGAGAATATCTTTAGGCAGATTGCCAATGTTATTACCACGTCCAGCGGTGACAAGAAAATTCCTGTGGTGGCAAGCAAGGGTACTGCATCCTGGGTGGATGAGGAAGGCCAGATTCCCGAAAGCGATGACTCCTTTGCACAGGTATCCATCGGCGCATATAAGCTGGCTACTATGATCAAGGTGTCAGAGGAATTGTTAAACGATAGTGTATTCAACCTTGAACAGTATATAGCCAAAGAATTCGCCCGCCGAATCGGAGCAAAAGAGGAGGAAGCATTTTTTATCGGTGACGGATCTGGCAAGCCAACCGGTATTCTGGCAGATAACGGCGGTGGCGAGATAGGAGTAACTGCGGCGAGCGCAACAGTCATTACCCTTGACGAGATCATGGACTTGTTCTACAGCCTAAAGTCTCCGTACCGCAGGAACGCTGTATTCATTATGAATGATTCGACAATTAAAGCTATAAGGAAGCTCAAAGACAACAACGGTCAGTATCTCTGGCAGCCTTCTGTAACTGCTGGAACACCGGATACTATCCTCAATCGTCCAGTTAAAACTTCTGCATTTATGCCAGCCATTGCCGCCGGAGCAAAAACGATTGTATTCGGCGATTTTTCTTATTACTGGGTGGCAGACCGTCAGGGCAGGGTTTTTAAGCGGCTTAATGAGTTGTATGCTGCGACCGGACAAGTTGGATTCATGGCAACCCAGCGTGTAGATGGCAAGCTGGTACTGTCTGAAGCAGTCAAGATACTGCAGCAGAAATCAGCTTAATGAAAACGGAGGTGCTGCGGCATGGAACTTTTGGAGAAGGTTAAAGCAAACCTCATATTGCAGCACAGCGAAGATGACGCACTTTTACAAGAGTATATCAAAGCCGCAGTGGCCTATGCGGAAAGTTACCAGAAAAAGCCGGAAGGATATTATGCCGAAAACCCCATGCCGCCTACTACTGAGCAGGCTGTCATTATGCTGTCGAGCCATTTTTATGAAAGCAGGGATGGCTCGACGGCTGGCTTTTTTGGGGATAGTGTGCAGGCTGGACAGCAGGTATGGAATACAGTTAATCTATTGCTGCGGCTCGACCGGGATTGGAAGGTGTAAATATGGGCTTTGGGAAAATGAATACTTTCGTGGACATTATCTCAGTCAAGCCGGTTAAGGATAGTGAGGGTTTTGCTGAAAAAGGTGATGTTATTCTTGCTTCGGTAAGGGCATACAAGGAAGATAGGCATGGCAGTGAAAAATGGGCAAACAGGGCGGCGTTTTCGCAGGCGTCTGCCCTGTTTCGCTTCCGTAAGATACCTAACCTGGAAGTTACCACAGATCTTGTACTCGTTTGCAGCGATGGCAGGTACAACATTATCAGTGTTGAGGACGTAAAAGGACGTGGAATGTATATTGAGGTGCTTGCGGAAAAGGTGAAATCAAGCAAAGCATAAAAGGAGGGGCTGCAACGTGGCTAAGGTGGAAGTTAAAATGCCGGAAGAGTTCTTGCTCAAGTTATCCAGACTTGGAGAAGGAACAGATGAAATCATACCTAAGGTGCTGGAAGCAGGCGGGGAAGTGGTTCTTTCAAAAGTGAAGTCCAATCTTCAGTCAGTTATCGGGAGCGGCACTAAATATCCGTCCAGAGCAACCGGTGAATTGGTAAATGCTTTGGGGCTCTCTCCTGCCAAACAGGACAGGAATGGAAACCACAACATAAAAATCGGCTTTACTGAACCAAGGAAAGATGGGGAAAGCAATGCGAAGATCGCTAATATTATCGAATACGGCAAGTCCGGGCAGCCTCCAAGGCCCTTTTTGAAACCGGCAAAATCAGCTACAAGGAAGTCCTGCATCGAAGCAATGAAGTCAAGACTGGAACAGGAGCTGGGTCGTATATGAGCATATTGTCAGAATTAAACTCGTTATTGGATGGTTTGGGTATCCCCATTGAAACCGGGGTATTTAGCGGTGTACCGCCAGATGAGTTCCTTGTCATTACTCCTATGACAGATACATTTGAAGTTTTTGCAGACAACCGGCCTCAGGTAGAAACCCAGGAGGTAAGGTTGTCTTTATTTATAAAGGGAAACTACACTGCCCGTAAAAACGAAATAGTGAACACATTGCTTCAAGCAGGCTTTACCATTACCGACAGGCGGTATATAGGCCATGAGGACGATACCGGCTATCACCACTATGCCATTGATGTGGCAAAAGAATATGAAGTAAAGGAGGAATGAAAAACATGGCCACAATCGGACTGGACAGGTTATATTACGCCAAAATAACCGAGAATGAAAACGGAGAAGAGACCTATGACACGCCTGTTCCGCTGGCTAAGGCGATTACGGCGGAACTTTCTGTGGAGCTGGCAGAGGCGACACTTTATGCCGATGACGGGGCGGCAGAAGTGGTCAAGGAATTTCAAAGCGGTACCCTGACTCTAGGTGTTGCAGATATCGGATTAGACGCTGCTGAGGTTTTGACGGGAGCCACCCTTGATGACAATAAGGTGCTGATTTCCACCAGCGAGGATGGAGGCGCGCCTGTGGCAATTGGCTTTAGAGCCAAGAAAGCTAACGGCAAGTACAGGTATTTTTGGCTTTACAGGGTGAAATTCGGCATCCCGGCAACAAATCTGCAAACGAAAGGCGACAGCATTACCTTTTCGACACCCACCATTGAAGGGACAGTCATGAGACGTAACAAACCAGATGGCCAGGGAAAGCACCCTTGGAAGGCGGAGGTCAGCGAAGACGATCCCGGTGTATCGCCTGAAACTATTACCGGCTGGTATACGGAAGTTTATGAGCCGGTATTTGCTGTGGGAGGAGGCAGCGAATAATGCAGGATAATGACAGAAGCGCAATTATCAAAATCGGCGATGAAGAATATCAGCTTATACTAACCACTAAAGCGACAAAGGAGATTGCAAAAAGATACGGCGGTCTTGAAAACCTCGGCACGAAACTGATGAAAACCGAGAACTTCGAGATGGCTCTTGACGAAGTGGTATGGCTGATTACACTACTGGCTAACCAGAGCATTTTGATACACAACCTCAAAAATCAAGATAAGCGTGAACTCCTTACCGAAGAGACAGTGGAACTTCTCACATCTCCCTTGGAACTGGCAGCATATAAAGACGCTATCATGGAAGCAATGTTCAAGGGAACCAAAAGAAACGTTGAAAGTGAGGATGACTTAAAAAACACACCGGCCGAGTGAGCGATGAGGAATTGTTCACTCGGCTTTTATATTACGGCACTGTCCAGCTCAACCGTTCAGAGGATGAAGTATGGCTAATGCCTATTGGGTACCTGCTTGATTTATGGGAGTGCCATAAGCAGTTTTTAGGGCTGGCGAAACCAAAGCGTATGCTTACCATTGATGATGTGATACCTTATGGAATTTAAAAATTTTGCAGGAAAGGAGGCGGTTATGTGGCAGACAATTTTGGCTTGAAGATCGGGATTGAAGGCGAAAAGGAATTTAAAAACGCCATTCGTGAGATCAACCAAAGTTTTAAGGTACTGGGTAGCGAAATGAACCTGGTCGCATCTCAGTTCGACAAGCAGGATAAGTCAGTTGAAGCTGTTACTGCAAGAAACAAGGTGCTTAACAAAGAGATCGAATTGCAGAAAGAAAAAATAGCTACTTTGGAGAAAGCGCTTGCCAATGCCGCCTCATCTTTCGGAGAAACCGACAGACGTACTCAGTCGTGGCAAATACAGCTTAATAATGCAAAAGCCGAACTGAACAAAATGGAGCGCGAGCTCGAACAGTCTGCTGAAAGTGCAGACGAGCTTGGGGACGAATTGAAGGAAAGTGGAGACAATGCCGAAAAATCCAGCTCGAAATTTGAGAAGCTGGGCAGCGTTCTTAAAGGTGTTGGCGCGGCTATGGGTGCTGCAGCGGCCGCAGCGGGCGCGGCTGCCATCAAGCTGGGAAAAGAGGTCGTGGAGCAGTTTGGTGAGCTTGAGCAGAACCTTGGCGGTTCTGAAGCTGTGTTTGGCGAGTATGCTGCACGTATCCAAAAAACGGGAGAAGAAGCCTACAAGAATCTGGGCTTGTCCCAATCCGAGTACCTTGCCACCGCCAACAAAATGGGCGCACTGTTTCAGGGTGCTGGTGTCGATCAGCAAAAAAGTCTGGAACTTACCGAGAAGGCCATGCAGCGAGCGGCGGACATGGCTTCGGTTATGGGCATTGACATGCAGACTGCTATGGAATCCATCGCTGGCGCAGCCAAGGGTAACTTCACCATGATGGATAATCTGGGTGTCGCCATGAACGCCACTACCATCGAAGCTTATGCTCTTGCAAAAGGGCTGGATTTTGCCTGGAATAGCGCAACCAATGCCGAAAAGGCCGAGATCGCCATGCAGATGTTTTTTGAAAAAACCGAACAGTATGCTGGCAACTTCGCAAGAGAGTCTACCCAGACCATCAGCGGTTCCATTGGTCTTTTACAAGCCTCTCTAAGTTCGTTTATAGCAGGACTTGGCAATGCGAACGCTGATATGACGAACCTAACACAAAATCTTGTGGATGCCTTTCAGGCTGTAGTTAAAAATATCGTGCCGGTTTTGGAAAATATAGTGGCTGCTCTGCCGGAGGCAACCGGTGCGATTATCTCAGCAGTCAAAGATCTGCTTCCCGTGCTGTTGCAAACTGTAACTGAATTGTTCTCTCAGGTGCTTCAAACTCTCTTGAGCCTGCTGCCGGAGCTGATTCCAGCAGCAGTAGATGCGGTCATGACCATTGTCGGAGCACTCATTGATAACCTGCCTTTACTCATTGATGCAGCGGTGCAGCTAATCACAGCGTTGGTAATGGGGCTTGGAGAAGCATTACCGGAGCTAATTCCAGCAGCGGTTCAAGCAGTGATCACCATTGTGCAAGGGCTGCTGGATAATATGGACAAAATCCTTGAAGCTGCTTTTACATTGATTCAGGGACTGGCGCAGGGACTTTTAAATGCATTGCCAGAACTAATTGAAGCACTGCCGAGGATAATTACAACAATCATTGACTTTGTGACGAACAATATGCCGAAGATCATAGAATTGGGAATTACGCTTATCGTACAGCTTGCTGCCGGGCTTGTGAAAGCCATTCCAGAACTAGTAAAGTCTTTACCTCAGATTGTTGCGGCTATTATAGAAGGTTTGGGCAAGGCGGTTGTTTCAGTGGTTGAGATTGGTAAGAACATTGTAAAAGGCATCTGGGAAGGTATTAAAAGCCTTGGTAGCTGGATTAAGGATAAGGTTTCCGGTTTCTTTTCCGGTATTGTTGATGGAGTAAAGAATTTTCTTGGAATCAGATCTCCGTCCACTGTTTTTGAAGGTATTGGCGGCAATATGGCACTGGGTATTGGTGAGGGATTTGACAAGGCTATGGCCAGAGTGGCAGACGATATGCAAAATGCAGTGCCGACAGATTTTAATATATCTCCTGATATTAATGTAAGTGGAAGAGGTGAATTTAGCGGTTTAGCTTCTGGGCCGCTTGTTGTGGTGCAGCAGATGATTGTTCGTGGTGAAGAAGACATACGTAGGATATCACAGGAGTTATACAACCTGATGCAGACAGGTTCAAGGGCGCAGGGACGTTTTATAACAGCGTAATGGAGGGAAGCATATGGGATTTATCTACAATGGAATATCGTCGCAAAGTATGAAAATACGAGCAAGACTTACCAAATGGCAGGTCTCCCCTGCCCTGCGCAATTCCTTTGAAACTGTGCCGGGCAAAGCAGGTATTGCAGATTTTGGCTGCGATATATCAGAACGAAACATAATAATTAGCTGTAGTGTGCTTCCCCAGCGCAGTTTTGCCGATCTTGTATCGGTTCTTGATAATGTTGCTGAATGGTTAAATCCGGAAAACGGGCTTAAACAACTTGTTATAGATGATTTGCCCGACCGATATTTCAAGGCTCGCTTATCAGAAGCGGTTGACTGTGAGCGGATATTGCGAACAGCGGGCAGCTTTGAACTTCGGTTTGTTTGTCCCGACCCGTATGTTTACGCGTTGGAAGATGAGATATTTGTTCTTTCTGAAACAGGTCTGCATGAGTTGGAGAGGGTTAAAGGAAATGCGGATTCCAATCCGGTTTATCACTTGAAGGGTTTGATATCAATGTCTTCATCAAGCTATATTTCACTTATTACAAACGGCGAGGAATTGCTAATTGTTGGCTCATTATCTGAAGGTGAAACTCTGATTGTCGACTCCGGCATGGTAACAGCTAAGGTTATTGATGAAACAGGCGGAACCTTGAGAAATGGTCTTCCCAGCCTGCAGGATCTGAATTTTCCAATTCTCAGGAAAGGTGTTAATCATATTGAGATTGCTGCAGAAAACGCGACCTTTACTGAGTTAAAAATACAGGCAAAAAGCAGATGGAGGTGATAACATGGCGATAAAATCAATTCTAACGAGCCAAGAGGATTTTACCGGTGAGTTTCCTGTAACATCAAGGACGTCTGCTTTATGGCGATTTAATGAAAAAACACCAGACGAAAATCTTCAGCTTATGGATTCATCGGGACATGGCAGACATTTTACCATCTCCGGCTGGTCAGGGACATCAGCAAGCCTTATTGCTGGAAGATTCGGAAGATACTTCAGGCAAAATATTGTTAATCCGACTTCTGAAAAGACCCATCTTATAGCAGAAAATGATGGGAGTTTCTTTAGCAATCTGGGTGAAAAGATTGTTGTAGGCGGTTGGATTAATCCTACCACCTATTCGGTCGGCCAGACATATATACCCATATTCAATACCCGCCAAGGACCCGGTCAGCCCATTTTTTATGTTTCACTTTATCAAGGAAGACTTAGGCTTATGTTGTATAACTCCTCCGGCACACTAATCTACGACCAGAGTGAAACGTCTACCATTACCTTGAAAAATGGCGGCTGGTACTTTATCGCATCCATCATTGAAGTAAGCAACAAAAAGGTGCAGAACATCATATGCGATCGCAGCGACGGGGCAAGCTGGGTGTCGCCTGTGCGTTCCTTTTCGGGAGAGTTGAATCGGGAATGTATAGCAGACATTATTATGGGGATGCATGCAAATACCTACTACTATGCCGGAGGCTTCGACGACTGGTTTCTGGAAACGGACTCACAGCTTACAGCTGATGATTTGCTGCTATATTTTAAGTCGTCTTTACATGCAAACGGTGGGGATGCTGCTTCGGATGTAGATGCTTTGGCAGAGCCTGGTGCAGTCACCCTTAAAGCAACAGATGGCGAGTATCCTGCAAGTGGCGTACTTTATACAAGGGCGATTTCATGTGCTTTATCAGGCAGCGGCCGTGTAGCTGTCACAAGCGAATATACTGCAGGTGTTACGTCAGTGGCTTTATTAGAGACCAGTACAAGTGATGATCTTGAAGAATGGTCTGCATGGCAGGCTGTGGGAACCAGCGGTGAACTTCAATCGCCAAATCGGCAATATATAAGGTTCCGTGTTACCCTTACCAGCAGCGATCCGTTGAAGACGCCAAAACTTCTGGAAATACAGCTTCATGATATACCGAAAGCGCCCTATGAGAAATTAGGCTTTGCCCGTCCTGTGATTTTGGACAAAAACGGAGCATGGGAAGCTGTTCTTGAAAATGCTTTTGATGTCATTGTCACTGGTGAGGTGAACGGTGCGGATACGCTGGAATTCAAGCTTCCGTTCCATGATCCAAAAAGAAGCACACTGGAAAATGAAAAACAAGTGCAAATCGTAAATGACATTTACCGGATCCGTACCTTAACGGATAATAAAGGTGAAGATGGGCGTGTTATTACGCAAGTATATGCTGAAGCGGTGTTTTACGATCTGTCTTTCAGTGCGGAAAAAGAACCTAGGGAATTCAATGCAGATACTGCAGATGTTCCGATGCAATATGCACTTTTGGGTACAGGCTGGACAGTAGGTAATGTTACTGTCACTACGAAACGGACATGGCAGTGTGCAGAAAAAAATGCTTTATCCATCCTTCGAGCCGTACAGAATATTTATGGCGGCGATCTGGTGTTTGACAGCGCCAACCGCCAGGTACACCTTTTGACTTTTAGCGGTACCGACAGCGGAGCGCTTTTTTCATATAGAAAGAACCTGAAAAGTATTCAGCGGGTAGTCGATACACGCGAATTAGTGACAAGGCTCTATGCTTATGGAAAGGACGGAATGACCTTCGCTTCAATTAATGGAGGTAAGGAATACGTGGAAGATTACACTTTTTCCAGTGAAGTGAAGGTGTCGACGCTTGATTGTTCGTCGTTTACAAATCCGTATCAGATGCTGGAATATGCAAAAATGCGGCTTGCAGAATATTCGAAGCCTCGCGTTTCTTATGTACTGTCTGCAATGGATTTATCTGCACTGACCGGTTATGAGCACGAAGCATGGAAACTGGGTGATATTGTTACAGTGGACGATAAAGAACTAGGCCTTTTGGTAAAGACACGTGTTGTGCGTAGGCAGTACAACTTGCAGGAGCCTTGGAAAACAGTGATCGAGCTTTCTTCTAAACTGCGGGAACTCGGCGATTCTTCAGCACAGTGGGACAAGGCAGCAGATGCACTGTCCTCAGCAGAGTTGGTAAACCGTCAGGAAATTAAAGATATGGTACCATTCAACCATCTGCGCAATTCCAGGGCGGATGATGGTTTTGCTTACTGGGTCAATTCCGGCTTTGAAGTGGATACTGAGAATGGTGTTTCGGGAACTGCTTCCTTCAAGGCTGTTGGTATACCTGGTATGACAAAGAGTCTGTCACAGACGGTATACCCAGCAACACGTAAAAGTTATACATTTTCAGCGCAGATTGCTTCCGAAAACCTTGAAAAGGGCGAAAACGGCCAAGTTGGTGTTGAGATAGTCATTGAATACGAGGACGGTACAACAGAAACAAGATTTATAGACCTAATTTGAGGGTGATGATATGGCATATTTCAATCAGATTGCACACAGTATTTCTCCCAAAAGTATCAGCAGAGTCAAATCTATCACCATCAGGCTGTGCGTCACTGACTGCACCGGCACAGTGTACTTTACAGACTTATTGCTTCAGGGCGGTTCGGTTTCCACTGGATGGATCGGGCATGTATGCGAAATTCAGTGGACATTGGACGGATAAATAGGAGCAGGAGGTATTAATATGGTATAATTTGTTTGATTTATATCTTTGAAAGGATGTGCCGAAGTTGGATAATAATAAAATTAAACAGTTTCCAATAACATATTCACAACGCCGAAAAAACTCCCTTGGACCATTGCATGTAGAATGTCAAATCTCTGGGAGGTATTTAAAGTTTTACAAAAACTCATCGATGTTACAAGGTGGCGAATTCATTACTCTGGATGTAATGGCGACGCCTACTGAAGATGGGAAAGCATCAAAAAAGATATGTCAAATGATTGTAACGAGAGAAGATTTAATAGAAGCTTTAAATAATATAACTCCTAAAGAATAAGGCATTGTAAAAAATTAATCCAGTTTTGTTATAAGAGATCGCATCAGCGGTCTTTTTTATTTTATCTGGAGTGTTGACGATGGCAAAAAACAGCTTTATCAGGTTCGCAGAAACGTTAATGATTAAGAAAGAAATGCGCGTGGTCAGTATCACAGTTCGTCTGATGATCACAGATTGTACCGGAACTATATATTTCACCGACCTGCAGCTTCAGGATGGAGATCAGTTGACAGGCTATACCGTCCACACGAGCAAAATGCTAACGAAAATGCAGGAAAACGGGCAGCCAGTTCCGCCCCGGTATTATAACGGTGTGGTGCGAACAGCGGAGACTGTAATTTTATTCAACCTGGGTAAAACTTCTGCTGGTCTTGACTGCTATATCTATCCTATACAGGATATGGCCGCAGGAAGTATTGAAATATCCCAAGGTATGGGCGCGCATAAGGTAAGGTTTCTTGACTCGGTTAACGCAGGCGATGAGCTGACACTCAAGGCTTCCACCCGCCAATGCCTAAAAAACGGAAGTCAGACTCCTAAGGATGGGTTTTATCAATATTCTGCGGCATGGGACAGCAAACATACAGTGAAACTGGAAGAGAGAAAATCGGCGCGGTTGCTCTTTGAATTTCAGGAGATGCAGGAAGGCGGTGACCGGTTGTGAGGGATTTCTTAAAAGGCAAACGTTGCATGGTGTGGAGTTTTATGGGTAATTCCCGAATGTATGAGGCGCTTAGAGACTACGGCGACCGCTTTGATACGGTAGGCATTTTTACTTTTGAGGTTGACGAAACAGGCACAATTACTGAAACCGGTACAAGCATCAGCAGCATGCTACCGTATATTCAGAAATGGCCTCATATTAAGTGGCTGCTCACAATTATGAATCATGGAATAGCCAATATTTTTACTGCACTTCGCAACAACGAAAACGGTGCAAAGGATAAGTTTCTCACTGAAATCATCCGAATAATGAACAAGTATCCATGGTGCGCTGGGGTAGATATTGACCTTGAGCGCGGTGGAGGTTATGAAAACAAGGATGCGGCGAATGCTTTATTTAGGGATATATACAATACAGTTAAGTCTTATGATGCAACAAAGCTTGTCAACATCTGCCTGCCTGGCATGACCGGCGTTCAAGGCTCGGTGGGCGGTGAAAACTGGTGTGTTTATGCCGATCTTAACGACTATTGCGATACCGCCGCCATCATGAGCTATGGCATGGCATGGGCGGGCTCTGCTCCCGGCCCAGTATCTCCTCGTGACTGGCTTGAGGGCATATATGATTATGCTGTTTCCGTTATGTCACCCGACAAGATATTCATGGGATTGCCTGCTTATGGTTGGAACTGGAGGATTCATGATACACCTGAAAACCTTGGAATAACCTATCGAGGAGTGTCTAATACCTACTATGCGGCAAAATACTGGATGACTGGGGTTTACAATTTCACAGGCGATGCACCGCCCCAGCCGTTTATTCCAATTGTGGCTTACTGGGATGACTATAACAAAGTACCTTGGGCTCTTCCTCATGTATATGACTATATGGAAGGGTGGGATGCTATATCCTGGGAATATCCGCTGCTAAAAGGGGTTTATAACAGGCGAAGATATTTGACAAGCTATGGCAAGGAGCAGAAAGCGGAGTTCGGAACCATTTATATTGACAGGAACGGAGTTCCGGATGAATACGAAGGAAATGTCATTATTACTGATGAGATGGCCTCACTTGGAGATGACCAGGCGTCAGCAGAGTACCGTTTTGAGATAAGAGAAGCGGGATATTACGATATTGCAGTACAGCTTTGCTTTCCTTACTGGGACAAAAATGCGATTATCGTTTCCCTTGATGGTGAATCAAAGACTTTCAGCGAGAACCGTTTATGGTGGCCATACTGGAGAAGAGTTTGCTGGTTGACACTTGCAAAAGGTGTATTTCTCCAAGAGGGAACGCATGCTGTCAGCATAAGCGGTGGTGTGCCGGGAGTCCAGTTTTACGGTTTTAGGGTTTGCAGTGGATTTTCGGAGTATCCCTTTGCCGGTGAAGCCAGCTTTATGCTCTCTCCTCGTCGGTTCAAGGATGTAAATGGTGTGATGGTTGAGCCGGATCGAGGTTTTAAACTGACCTTTGAAATGTTGCGAAGAAAACCCGACTCGGCGCTTATTTGGTATGAAGATTTTCGGGACAGGAACATCCTGCCTGAAAATTACTGGACTGTGTTGGACGGCGAATGGGATGTTTGGCAAGAGCCAGACAGCACAGAAAGTCGCCCATATTCCCAGCTCGAGGGATATGGCAAACTTGCATGGAAATACGACGGGTTTTCCGATGTTCATATCAGGGCAAGGCTGGCTTTCCCTCAAAATAGCAGTGGACGGGCTGGGGTGTTCCTTGGGGATATTTTCTGCTGCTTAAATTATGACGCGCAAAGAGTCGAGCTTTATCAAGGTAATTCCTTGCTTGGTAGCTACTCCGCCAGTTTCTCAAAAACTGCAGATGCCGATCTTCGTGCTAATCCGAATATGTATACTATAGAGATGCGAAAACGCGGCAATAAAGTAAGAGTATATTCTGGTGCAGCTTCAACCCTGCGTTTCACAGTGAATGTAATCGGTGGTAGTGGTTATGCAGGGTACTGCTCGGACAACCGGACGGTATGCGAGCTGCTGCGGCTGGGCGATGCGTGGGTATATGAACCATACGAGCGTTTTGATGTGGAACTTCCGGATGGAACTATAACCAGCTTTGGCAGGCTTGCTCGCACTGGTGTCACGTGGGATGATGAATTTCAGGTGTTTTCAGTAAATAGCGATGTGGAGGAATCGATAACTCGCAGTGAGGACATTTCGATGGATTATGACTTTTTCCACTCACAACTTTTGGCTCTTTCTTGCGGTAATGACTATGAAGTAAAGATTATACCGAAAGACATCAATATTTGGATATCCCGTCTCTTCCTCGGAGATGCAGATGGTTTTTCTATTCTGTATTATCAGGATGTGGACAGTCTTGTTTACTGGGCAAACGAAGCGGCTTATCGATGGAAACTGCGAGGTATAGCCATCTGGTCGCTTGGGCAGGAGGATATGCGACTGTGGGAGGCGCTTCCGAAGCAAATATAGATTAGAAGTTTTAATTTTCAGCGCTTTGCTTTAAGGCAGGGCGCTTTTTTATATGCAAAATTCAAGTTGAACGGAGGGTTAAGACAATGAAAACAGTATGGAACTGGGTGCAGGCGGTTTTTACTGCTATTGGCGGATTTCTTGGCTGGTTTCTTGGAGGGCTGGATGGATTTTTATATGCGCTCATCGCTTTTGTGGCCATTGACTATGTGACCGGCGTGATGTGTGCCATTGTAGACAAAAAGCTTTCGAGTGAAGTCGGAGCCAAGGGCATCTTTAAGAAAGTGCTTATATTTGTACTTGTGGGTCTGGGACACATAATCGACAGCCAGGTGCTCGGCAACGGCGGGGCAATCCGGACAGCGGTGATTTTCTTTTACCTGAGTAACGAGGGAATTTCAATTCTTGAGAATGCAGCACATATAGGACTGCCCATTCCTGAAAAGCTGAAGAACGCATTGGAACAACTGCATGGCCACTCAAATGAGGAGGATGAAAAGAAATGAAGCTTTTTACTAAATACATGACGCGAAACGATTGCTATACAGCAGGCCGCAAAATCACGCCTAAAGGAATCATGGTACATTCGACGGCTGTGCCGGGTGTAATGGCGGCTGAGTGGTTTTCCCGTTGGAACAAATCTTACAAGGCCGGCGAAATAAATAGGCAGGTATGTGTTCACGCTTTTGTAGACGATAAGGAGGTTTGGCAATACCTGCCTTGGGATCATCGCGGGTGGCATGCGGGAGGAGCAGCAAACAATACCCATATTGGCTTTGAAATCTGTGAGCCTGCTGGGTTTTCGTATAAATCCGGGTCGGTAATGGTGGGTTATGATGCAGCAAAGCAGGAAGATTATTTCCGTAAAGCATGGCAGAATGCTGTTGAACTCTGCGTTATGCTCTGCAAGAAGTACGGTCTTAATGAGAATGACATCATCTGCCACTCCGAAGGATATAAGCTCGGTATTGCCAGCAACCATGCTGATGTGATGCACTGGTTTCCCAAGCATGGGGAGAATATGGACACTTTCCGTAAAGCAGTAAAAAAAGCGCTGGAGAACAGTACAGATATCAATACTGATATTGGAATTGGAGATATGGTGGAGTTTAAGGTCAGTGTAAAGAATTACTACCCCGGCAGTGTGGAAGTTCCAACGTGGGTCAAAAATGACTATTACCACAGGGTCACACAGACTTTATACAAAGGCAAGCCGGTCATAAAAGGCGGCAAAGAATGTGTATTGCTTGGTAAAAAGGTTAAGAAATCCGGTGGTCAAGAAATCGCAGGCATAAACACTTGGGTAGCAAAAGAAAACCTTGTAATTGTAAACAGCATTCCTGATAACAAGGGCAATAGAACCTATACAGTGCAAAAAGGCGATACCTTATGGAGAATAGCGGAAAAAGAACTCGGTAGAGGAACAAGATTTCCGGAGATTAAGAAACTCAATGGCCTGACTTCAGATACTATTTACCCCGGACAAGTTCTCAAATTGCCGGAATAACGATAAAGGACAGCCAATCGCGGCTGTCCTAAGTCTTTATAGGAGGTGCTTGAATGATAGAGGCGGCTAATCATTTACCATATAACCCGCAGGAAACGAACTATACAAAGATAACACAGGAGGAAATTCAAAGAGAGGTTGATTACTGGCGGGCGTACAAAATTCTACAGAGGATGCTTAAGGCGGGACTGATTTCAGAAGAAGAATTCAACAAAATCGACAAGTTGAACCGCAAAACTTTCTCGCCGATGTATGCACAGCTTATGGCCTAATTGGCTTGCTATTAGCGGCACACAGAGGTAACATGTCACATACCCAAAGGAGGTGAAAACAGTGAGAAAGGTAACAAGGATTGATGGAAACAATGCTCTCCAAGCTTTCAAGCCAAAGGTGAGGGTAGCGGCTTATTGCAGGGTTTCAACAGACAGTGATGAACAAATGGCAAGCCTGGAAGCACAAAAAGACCATTATGAATCCTATATAAGAGCAAATCCTGATTGGGAGTTTGCAGGGATCTACTATGATGAAGGCATATCAGGCACAAAAAAGGAAAACCGAACTGGACTTTTGAGACTGCTTGCAGATTGTGAAAACAAGAAAATTGACTTTATTATAACCAAGTCAGTCAGCAGATTTGCCAGAAACACAACCGACTGCATTGAAATGGTGAGAAAACTTACCGATCTCGGTGTTTTCATCTATTTCGAGAAAGAGAATATAAACACACAGCGCATGGAAGGCGAATTGGTGCTGACAATTTTGAGCAGTCTTGCAGAAAACGAGTCATTATCCATTGCAGAAAATAGTAAGTGGTCTATCAGACGTAGGTTCCAAAACGGAACATACAAAATTTCGTATCCTCCCTATGGTTACGATTATGTGGATGGAAAGCTATTTATCAATAAAGAACAGGCTGAAATCGTAAAGCGGATTTTTTCCGAGGCTTTGGACGGTAAAGGCACACAGAAAATTGCAGATGGGCTAAATTCGGATAAAATCCCAACAAAAAGAGGTTCGCATTGGACAGCGACAACTATCCGCAGCATTTTAAGCAATGAAAAATATACTGGGGATGTCCTTCTGCAAAAAACCTATACAGATGAGAATTTTAAGCGGCATTATAATCGTGGGGAAAAAGATCAATACATGATAAAAGATCATCATGAAGCCATTATATCCCATGAGGAATTTGAAGCCGCCCAAGAGATATTAAAGCAAAGAGGA
The DNA here is from genome assembly GCF_900106765.1 of Tepidimicrobium xylanilyticum. NCBI lineage: Bacteria > Bacillati > Bacillota > Tissierellia > Tissierellales > Tepidimicrobiaceae > Tepidimicrobium > Tepidimicrobium xylanilyticum. The sequence goes on along the minus strand of NZ_FNNG01000003.1, from coordinate 14,604 downwards.
AAAGAAAAAGGTGTAATTAAGGGAAGCAGCAAGTATCAAAAACGCTACCCTTTCTCTGGGAAAATCAAATGCGCAGAATGTGGCAGCAGTTTAAAGCGTCGAATTCATGGCAGCGGTGACCGTAAATATATTGCATGGTGCTGCACAAAGCATATAAAGGACGCATCAAGCTGTTCCATGAAGTTTGTCAGAGAGGATGCGATCCATCAGGCCTTCGTTGTTATGATTAATAAGCTTATTTTCGGTCATAAGTTCATTCTAAGGCCATTGTTGCAAAGCTTAAAGAAGACAAATTACTCAGATAACATAACAAAGATTCAGGAGATGGAAACAAAAATCAAAGAAAATACAGAGCGAGTTCAGGTGATTATGGGACTTATGGCCAAAGGATACCTGGAACCCGCTCTTTTTAATACACAGAAAAATGAGCTGCTCAAAGAAGCAGCCATATTAAAAGAACAAAAAGAAGCCATAAAACGCGCAATCGATGGGAGCATGACTGATCTTGTTGAGGTTGAGAAGCTTCTTAAATTTACATCGAAGGCTGAAAAGCAGATTGATGCATTTGATAGCGATATATTTGAGAACTTTATTGAAGAAATCATTGTGTTTTCACAGGAGGAAATAGGTTTCAAAATGAAATGCGGGTTGAACTTAAGGGAAAGGTTGGTGAAATGATGAGCCATATACCTTTTGGATATAACATTCAAAACGGCAGGGCTGTCGTTAATGAAGAGGAAGCAGTTAAGATTGAGAAACTATTTGAGGCTTATCTTTCCGGGCTTTCTTTAAGCAAAGCGGCACAAAAAGCAGGTATTAAGCGTTACCACACATCTGTTGCAAAAATGCTTTCAGATAAACGGTATGTTGAAGACAAATTCTATCCGCCAATTATCAGCAAGGACACATTCGGAAAAGCACAACTGGAAAGACACAGGCGAGCTGAGGCGCTTGGCAGGATTTATGAACATAAAGGAAATGAAAAGAAAATCTTAAATTTTAAGTTTCATGCTTCAATGCCGGATAATCTATACGATGATCCATTTCAGCAGGCAGAGTATGCTTATAGTTCTATTAAGAGCGAGGTGATTTTAGATGATAACCAGGAATGTTACGGTAATTCCTGCCCGTAAGCGAATTGGGAATAGTGCAAATGCAGAGGAATTACCTAAGCTTCGGGTAGCAGCTTACTGTCGTGTTTCTACGGACAGCGAGGAGCAGGCAACCAGTTATGAAGCGCAAATCGAGCATTATACAAATTACATTAAAAGCAATCCAGAATGGGAGTTAGCTGGTATATTTGCAGATGAAGGTATTACCGGAACCAACACGAAAAAGCGTGAAGAATTTAACCGGATGATAGAAGAATGCATGCAGGGCAAAATCGATATGATAATTACGAAATCTATCAGCCGGTTTGCAAGAAATACGCTGGACTGCCTAAAGTACATAAGGCAGCTTAAAGAAAAAAATATTCCGGTTTACTTTGAAAAGGAAAATATAAACACATTGGATTCCAAAGGAGAAATCCTGTTGACCATTATGGCATCTTTGGCACAGCAAGAAAGCCAATCGTTAAGCCAGAATGTAAAACTGGGTATTCAGTACCGATATCAGCAAGGAAAAATCCATATCAATCACAACCGGTTTCTTGGCTATACAAAGGATAAGGATGGCAATTTAGTTATCGTACCTGAAGAAGCTGAGATCGTCAAACGCATTTACAGAGAATATCTTGAAGGTTCCAGTATGCTACAGATAGCTAGGGGTTTGGAGGCTGACGGAATTCTGACGGGTGCAGGCAATCCCAGATGGCATACTAGTACTATCAATAAGATTTTGAGGAATGAAAAATATATCGGTGATGCGCTGTTGCAGAAAACCTATACCGTAGATTTTTTATCGAAGAAAAGGGTACCCAATAATGGTATTGTTCCGCAATACTATGTAGAAAACAGCCATGAGCCTATAATCCCGCGTGAAATTTTTATGCAGGTTCAGGAACAGCTTGTCAAAAGAAGATGTGTGCATATAAGTAAGAATGGAAAGAAAAGAAACTATAGCAACAAGCATCCTTTATCACAGATGGTTTTCTGCGGCAACTGTCATGAAATATTTCGAAGGGTTCATTGGAATAACCGAGGAAAGAAATCAATCGTATGGAGATGCGTCAGCAGATTGGAAAACACCGGTTTATTTTGTACCGCTTCCACTATACTTGAAGATACGCTTAAAGAGAAAATTGTAGAAGCAATCAATGTAGCGGTCAGCGGAAAAAACTCTTTTCTGGCTATACTGAAAAAGAATATTGAAACCGTATTAAGCGCGGATTTGGATGAAAGTACAGCAGACATTGATAAAAGGCTGGAAGAACTCCAAACCGAGTTGATCCAAAAGGCAAATTCAAAGGAAGCATACGATAATATTGTCAACGAGATTTACCGCTTACGGGACTTAAGGCAAGAAACACTTTCAAGAAACGCTCTTCGCCAAGATAAGAGGGATCGGATTGCTGAAATGACGGACTTCCTTAAAACGCAAACGGGTGATATTTCGGAGTTTGATGATAAACTGGTTAGAAAACTAGTTGAAAAAGCAATTGTATATGATGACAGGTTAATGGTAGAGTTTAAGTCGGGTCTGGAAATAGAAGTGAAACTATAGGATTTCAATATGATTGCCGCCAATCGAGAAAAATTCTTGATTGGCGTATTTTTTTAAAATAGTTATTGACATATGTCAGAATAGGGGTATAATATAAGATGTAAATGACATATGTCATTTACGCTGAGTAACAGTTGAAAGGATAATCAATTCATTTAATGGATTGTAAAAATGAGGAGGACTATTATGCCCAGAGGTGACAGAACTGGTCCTTTGGGAATGGGACCATTAACTGGACGGAGGTTAGGTTTTTGTGCAGGTTCCAAAGTGCCCGGTTATTTGAACGCAAGTTACAGACGAGAATTTTGGTTTGGACGACGAGGTTACAGGCGTGCATTCTGGCTTGCTGGAATGATCCCCTGGTGTTTTTATCTAGCTTATCACTTATCTAATCGTAGCAAAATTAAAAGTAAGAGATTATAAGGAAAGGGGGTGACATTATGCCAAGAGGAGACGGAACCGGGCCTATGGGAATGGGTCCTATGACAGGGCGAGGTGCAGGATTTTGCGCAGGTTTTGCCGTTCCGGGTTATGCAAATCCAATCGGTTACGGATTTGGATTCGGACGGGGACGAGGCTTTAGGCGAATGTTTTATGCGACCGGTCTGCCAAGGTGGGCACGCTTTGGTACTCAAAATGCAAATGGGGCGTACTTTGCATCGGATGCTGATGAAAAAGAATTTTTGAAAAGGCAGGCTAAATTTCTTGAAAATCAGCTTGATGATGTAAAAAAGCGTCTCGATGAGTTAGAAGATTAGTCCTGTCGTAATGCGAAAGGCAGGCGATAGCCTGCCTTGTTCGCGTTTTATCTAAAGGGATGGGGTGCATGACTATAAATATAATGGAATATAAAAATGATTGTTTCTATCAGAATCGAGGTGACTAAAAATATGCCGAGACCAATGAAATGGAGAAAAGTATGCTGTTTGCCTGAAAACAGTAAGTTTGGTCCCCTTGACTTAAAGGTGGATGATGAGAATATTGTCAGAATGACAGTTGATGAGTATGAAGCCATAAGGCTTATTGATTTGGAAGGCTTTACGCAAGAGGAATGCGCCAAGCAGATGGATGTTGCACGCACTACTGTTCAAGGCATTTACGCTGAAGCCAGAAAAAAGATTGCCGAGTCTCTGGTTAATGGTAAGGTACTATTGATAGAAGGTGGCGAATACAGGCTATGTGAAGGATTCGGAAATGGGTGCGGACGAGGTTGTCGCAGGCACCGGCATGGTTGGCGCTTTGCAGGTAGTGATAGAGGTGACTGATAATGTATTCTGACAAAGTGATAGAACATTTTATGTGTCCTCAAAATGCTTATAGTATGCCGGATGCCGATGCAGAGGGGAGTTTCGGTGATCCTACATGCGGAGATTATCTTACGATTTATATTAAAGTAAAAGACAATCGTATAAGTGAAATAAGCTTTCTTGTGTTTGGTTGTGCTGCGGCAATTGCAACATCCAGTATGACGACGGTATTAGCTAAGGGTAAAACCCTGGATGAAGCATTGGAAATTTCAGAAGAAGATGTCATACATGCCTTAGATGGACTTCCTGAGAACAAGGTTCATTGCTCTAATTTAGGCGTTAGCGCATTACGAAATGCGATCAATAATTATATTAATAGAACGGAGGATTCTTATGAAAATAGCAATTCCGGTAAATGAAAAAAGTTTGGAGTCGAATGTATGTGTATCCTTTGGACGCACTCCTTACTTTCTGATTTATGATACCGATACCCAGAAAAGTGTGTTCCTTGACAATAGTGCCGCAGCAAGTACAGGCGGAGCAGGAATTAAGGCAGCACAAATGATAGCAGATAATAAAGTGAATATTTTGCTTACTCCCCGATTAGGTGAAAATGCTGCTGACGTACTTAAATCTGCGGAAATCGAAATATATAAAACGACAACTGCTTCAGCTAAGGATAATATCGATGTCTTCATTGCTGGAAAGCTTCCTTTGCTGAATGAAATACATGCTGGTTTTCATGGACATGGAGGCAAATAATATGAAAATAGCTGTGCTAAGCGGCAAGGGGGGAACGGGGAAAACGCTAGTGTCGGTTAATTTAGCTGCGGTAGCCAAAACATCAACCTATATAGACTGTGATGTTGAGGAACCAAATGGACATCTATTCTTTAAGCCCAAGGATATCATTGAAGAAGAAATTTCAGTTAAAATTCCAAAGGTGGATGGAAATCTATGCAGCGGATGCCGAAGGTGTGTTGAATTTTGCAAGTTTAATGCTCTTGCCTATATAAAAGAAAAACTGATAGTATTTGAAGATATTTGCCACTCTTGCGGTGGATGTATCTTGCTTTGCCCTGAAAAGGCATTGACAGAGAAAGAAAAGGTTATCGGCAGAGTGCAAAAAGGTACTTCAGAGCAGGTGACAGTATATACCGGGATATTGAATCCTGGTGAACCTTCAGGGATACCCATAATAAAAAAGCTGCTTGATGAGAATGAACATGAAAGAAGCAAGACGATATTTATCGACTGCCCTCCTGGAAGTGCCTGTATAGTCATGGAAAGCATTAAGGATGCAGACTACTGTATATTAGTAGCTGAGCCTACATTGTTCGGAGTTCATAACCTTAACATGGTATATGAACTGGTCAAGTTATTTAATAAGCCGTTCGGAGTGGTTTTAAACAAGTGTCTTGACGGTGAAAATCCGTCGGAAAAATTTTGCATAGAAAAAGGCATTCGGATTTTAGGCCGAATACCTTTTGATAATGAGCTTGGATCATTGAATTCAAATGCAGAAATTGCTGTAAGGAAAAGTGAAAAATATCGTACAATCTTTTCTTCTTTGCTGGAGGACGTGAAAAAGGAGGTGCATCATGAAACAACTTCTGATTCTTAGTGGTAAGGGTGGTACCGGAAAGACAACCATAGCAAGCGCGTTTATCAAGCTATCTAAGGCTCGCGCTTATGCTGATTGTGATGTTGATGCACCTAACCTGCATCTTATAACAAAGCAAAACTCCTTGCCAAAGAAAAGAGACTATTATGGCTTGCCGAAAGCCGAGATAGATACAGAGTTGTGCATAGAGTGCGGACAATGCAGGCAAAACTGCCGTTTTGACGCTATTTCAGCAGATGGAAAATACAAGGTAGATCCTTTTGCCTGTGAAGGCTGCGGGGTTTGCGAGCTTGTTTGCCCTGTTGAAGCTGTGACTTTAAAACCTGCTGTAGCTGGTGAACTGCTGTTATATACAGAAGGAGAAAAAGTATTTTCTACAGCGCAGCTAAAAATGGGCAGCGGAACCTCCGGAATGTTGGTTACCGAGGTAAAGAAGCAAATGAAGTCAGCAGCCGCTGATGTGGAGTTTGCCATTATTGACGGATCTCCCGGTATAGGCTGCCCGGTTATAGCGTCTTTGAGCGGTGTTGATATGGTGTTAATTGTGGCCGAGCCATCCATATCCGGAATTAGTGACATGGAGCGGATTATAAATACAGCGACGAAATTTGGCGTAAAGACGGCGGTATGTATCAATAAGTTTGACACAAATATGCAAAACACAGAAAAGATAGAAAACTTCTGTAAAGGTCAGGGAATTAGCCTTATGGGTAGAATACCCTTTGATTCGGACGCGGTAAAAGCAATTAATAATGGGCAGACAATTGTTGATATAGTCTGTGCCTCAGGTGCAGCAGTGAAAGTAGTTTTTAGCAAGACAATGGAGCTGCTGTTTGAAGAAGGTGGTGGGCTGAGGTCATGATTATCAAAACATTAGTTGAGAATACAGCGCTATCCAAAAACTTCGGCAGCGAACACGGACTTAGCCTTTATATAGAAGCAAATAGTCGCAAAATTCTTTTTGATGTTGGTGCTAGTGAATTATTTCTTGAAAATGCAAAGAAACTGAATGTAGATATCTGTGAGGTTGATTATCTGATTATTTCGCATGGACATTATGATCATGGTGGCGGGCTAAGAGCTTTTTTGCGTGAAAACACAAAAGCCGAGATATTCCTACACCGACTGGCATTTGAAAAATACTATGCTTTGCGTTCGAATGATGAACCGGAGTATATTGGTTTGGATGAAGAATTGAAGCAAAACAGGCGAATTGTATTTACATCAGACCGTTTCTTTGTCAGCAAGGGGGTTCAAGTGTTCTCAAATATTACCAGGAAGGAACCTCTACCAAAGTCAAATGACAGTTTGCTTATGAAACAAGACGGCAAAATAGTACAGGATACTTTTGCGCATGAACAAAACCTCATTATAGAGGGGGCAGGAAAGACGCTTTTGGTAACAGGCTGCGCCCATAATGGTATTGTAAATATTCTTGAATACTTCCATGACTTAAAAAGACGTATGCCTAACTATGTGATAGGTGGATTTCATCTTTCCAGCCGTTCTGGCGGAAACGAGGCCCATGAAATGATAGATAGAATTGGTAAATACCTGGTGGATACAAAAGCAAAGTTTTACACATGTCATTGCACTGGTCTGGAGCCTTATAAAAGGCTGAAAACTATTATGGGTGATAGCATCGATTATCTGTCAGCAGGCAGTGAAATACACATATGAATTATTTGATAGTGCAAATCAAGGGAGATGAATGCCTGTGAAAGATATTAATACATTTATTTTTATTTCTGCTTTTGCAATGGGAGCAATGATAGTAAACAGTTTGGGAATCTGGACTCTTTATAAAAATCGCGAATGGGCAGAAAAAATTAAAGACTATTGTATGTGTTTTGCTGCGGGAATACTTATCTCTTCCCCGCTGATAATGACTTTACCTCAAGCTATACAAAAAACCTCCTACGCAGGATTTACTGCGCTCGCAGGATTTTTATTTATGTATTTCAGCAATGAGATCATCAAATACAAAACAAAGCAAAAAGAACTGGCCTTTGGCATAACTGCAATTGAAGGTATCTTAATTCATTCACTTATAGATGGCGTTGTATACACAGTTACTTTTAGTATCAGCACAGTAGTTGGAATTCTTACTGGAGTTGGGTTGGTTGTTCATGAGTTCGCCGAAGGCGTTATAACTTTTTCAATGTTACTTAAAGGTGGATATAGCACAAGGAAAGCTGGGATTTATGCTTTTCTTGCAGCAGCATTAACAACTCCTATCGGTGCCTTTATAGCATATCCAATTGTTCAACATCTTAGTAACAATGTTTTAGGACATATGCTTGGATTTGTTGCTGGTGTTTTAATATACGTTTCGGCATCGCATTTATTGCCTGAAGCAAGGGATTATGAGAAAAAGCACTCTACCCTAGCATTTATATTGGGAATTGTTTTCGCACTGCTTATTATGTTTACCGAACACTAAAGTTATTACAGCATAACAACCATGCATGAAAAATATACAGGAAGGAGCTAATATTATGAGCGAAAATTGCAACCAAAGCTGCAGCAGTTGCTCGGAGGACTGCGCAGAAAGAAAAGAGAAGAAAAATGATTTCTCCGTGAAACCACATGAAATGAGCAGCATTAAAAAGGTTATTGGTGTTGTCAGTGGTAAAGGAGGGGTTGGAAAGTCACTGGTAACTTCCATGCTAGCTGTTACCATGAATAGAATGGGTTATCATACCGCTGTTCTGGACGCTGATGTAACCGGGCCTTCTATTCCTAAGGCATTTGGTATCAAGGAAAAAGCCACAGGAAGTGAATTTGGCTTATTCCCCGTTAAAAGTAAGACAGGTATTGATATCATGTCTGTTAATTTGCTTTTAGAGAATGATACCGATCCAGTTGTGTGGAGAGGACCCCTGATCGGAAATATGGTAAAGCAGTTCTGGTCAGATGTTATCTGGAGCGATGTGGATTTTATGTTCATCGATATGCCACCGGGCACCGGCGATGTTCCCCTTACTGTATTTCAATCCATTGCTGTTGATGGGATCATTGTTGTAACTTCGCCTCAGGAGCTTGTATCCATGATTGTATCAAAAGCAGTCAGGATGGCTGAAATGATGAATATTCCTATCGTTGGTTTAGTAGAAAATATGTCCTATTTTAAATGTCCGGATTGCGGTAAGGAACACAAAATTTTCGGCGACAGCCATATTGACGAAATTGCCGAAAAGCATAATTTAAAAGTGCTTGCTAAGCTTCCGGTCAACCCCAAAATTTCTGCCGCCTGTGATAAGGGTATGATAGAACTTTTTGATGGCGATTGGCTTGAACCTGTAGCAAAAGTATTGGAGAAAAACATTGAGGAAGATAATAAATGAGTGCACATTCAGATTTGGCAAGAGAATTGTTTAGAAAAGGCTACAATTGCTCTCAATCTGTTTTTGCTGCTTTTTGTGATGAAACGGGGCTGGACATGGAAACAGCATTAAAAATTGCATCTTCTTTCGGAGGAGGTATGGGTAGGTTGCGGGAAGTATGTGGTGCTGTGACAGGAATGTTTATGGTGGTCGGCATGAAATATGGTTACACAGATCCATCCAGCAAAAATGCGAAAGCAGAACATTATGAGCTAGTTCAAGATTTGGCAAAACAATTTGAAAATGAAAACGGATCAATCATATGCAGGGAACTGTTAGGTATTTCAATTAAGCATGATAAACCTATACCCGAGACCAGAAATGATAATTATTATAAAAAGCGGCCTTGCGCAGAACTTGTTGAGCAAGCTGCAAGGATACTTGATGAATATATTCTAAATAAAGAATGGAGGAGACCAGCTATGATTAAAATTGCTGTAGCAAGTGAAAACGGAATGGTGACTGAGCACTTTGGACATTGCGAAGGGTTTATAATTTTTTACACCGAAAACAACAAAATTGTTAAAAGTGAAACCATCGCTAACCCCGGGCATAAACCTGGATTCTTGCCTAATTTTCTTGCCGATCGTGGAGTAAATGTCATCATCAGTGGTGGTATGGGAGGAGGTGCAGTTGACATTTTTAATGAAAGAAACATTGAGGTTATTGTTGGGGCAAGAGGTGATGCCAAAGCAGTAGTAGAAGCATACCTGCAGGGTTCTCTTAAATCTACTGGTTCTGTTTGCCATGAACATGAGCACCACGATGAATGTGGAGAATGAAACAGGACTTTGAATTATAATTTCCTATACTTGAATTGTTCCGGCATTATTCCTATGTCGGAGCAATTCATTTTAGGAGAGTTTCCAACATCAATAAACTATTCTTTATATAATCGTAGTTTCATTTTCTACCTATATCAACAAGTAAATTGCTCCACCGATAATGCCTGATCCGAGCATTACATAAATAGGATTCGGTTTCCACTTCCGTAAAATGAAAATAGCCACAGTAAATAATAAAACAGAAACCAAATTGATTGTTAGAGGATTTGTTGAAAAGCCATCTTCTCCCCATACAGCCAGTATAAAAATCGACAACCCTGCTGATGCAATCAGCGCTACTATGGTAGGTCTTAGACCAGACAATATTCCTTGTACAACGGTCAACTCTTTGAATTTAAAGTAAATCCATGCCAGGAGTGAAACAATGACACAGGATGGGAAGATACATCCAATAGTCGCAACAATCGCTCCTGGAATGCCGGCAATCCTAATTCCCACAAATGTGGCTGAATTGATGGCAATGGGTCCGGGTGTCATTTCCGCAATAGTAATGAGGTCGGTAAATTCCGTTAATGTCAACCAATGGTGCAAATTAACTACTTGATTTTGAATCAGCGGCATTGCAGCCATGCCACCACCAATGCTAAACATGCCGATTTGAAAGAAACTCCAAAAAAGTTTTAATAGTATCATTGTGGATCACCGTCCTTTTGTACTTTTTTCATTTGAATCAGAATCTTTACCGCTCCGATACACCCACACACTAAAATAATATACATAACATTAATTCCAAAGAAAAATGTGGAAATAAACGCACCAACCATAACAATCACAGATACTATGTCCTTTTGTTTAAAGACATTACTGCCGAGACTCATAACCACATCTGCAATAACAGCGGCAACACCGGCTTGCATTCCTTTTAGAACCGCATTTACTACAGTGTTATCGCGAAATGCAGTGTAAAAAATAGAGATAATAGAAAGAGTTATAAAAGGTGGTAATATTGTACCCAGAATCGTTACCAGGGCACCTGATATTCCAGCAACACGATACCCCAGCAGTATCGCTGCATTGACTGCAACTGCTCCGGGTGAGGATTGTGCAATTGCTGTTAAGTTCAGCATTTCTTCCTCCTCAATCCATTGCAAATCATCTACAAATTTCTTTTTCATTAATGGTATAATGACGTATCCTCCACCAAAGGTAAAAGCGCTTAAGTAGAAGGTAGACGCAAACAATCTTCTGTAAACGTGTTTTTGGTTTTTCAAGTCATTGACCTCCTTTTAGTTTATTATAGAACTTGATAGATTATAAATAAAATAGTATTATTATATAAAGTTCATAATGTTTTTGTTATAATTAGGAGGCGTCAATGACATTAAGGCATCTCAAAATATTTGTTACTGTATGCGAAACCGGTAGTACAACTGCAGCCGGAGAAAAGCTGCATATTGCGCAGCCTTCTATAAGTCTTGCAATATCAGAGCTTGAAGATTATTATGGGATAAAACTATTTGATCGCATTGCAAAGAGACTCTATATCACAGAAGCTGGAAAGAAGTTTCTTCAATATGCAACACATATTGTAGGACTTTTTGAGGAGATGGAAAGGGAAATCAAAAACTTTGATGCAACGGGAATCATCCGTATTGGAGCAAGTATTACCATCGGAAACTATTTATTACCAGGCTACATAACCCGGTTTAAGAAAATTCATCCTCAAATGGATGTTAAGGTAATCATAGATAACTCAGAAAAAATCCAACAATATATTTTATCCAATCAGATTGATATTGGGCTGATAGAGGGTATTGTATATAGCCCTTATATTGCGGAGCATAAGTTTCGGGATGATGAATTGGTAATGGTCTGCGGGAACGCGCATCCCTTTGCTAATCAAAAAAATGTTGAGATTTCAAAGCTTCAAAATGAAAGTTTCATTTTAAGAGAATCAGGAAGCGCTGGACGTGAAATTTTTGACAGTACTATGACCTCGCTCGGAATAAAAATTCTACCTGCTTGGGAGAGTACAAGTACTCAGGCAATAATAAGAGCAGTGCAGGCAAATTTAGGTATTTCTGTGTTGCCTTATTTATTGGTAAAGGACTCTCTTAACCGTAAAGAAATCAGTCAGTTTCATATAGATGGGATACGTTTTCAAAGAAGTTTTTCTGTCATTTACCATCAAAATAAGTTTTTAACGGAGAGTGCAAAAGACTTTATTGCACTGTGTAAATAAAAAAAACACCGCTTCAGTACAAAAACTGACAGCGGTATCTTTTTATTTAATCATATATTTACCCGTATAATCAGGCGTTTTTTTGAAGAGATTTTTGTGAAACACGAATATGATAATTCCGATAATGATCAGAACCAATGACAGCGTTTGCGATATTCTAAGTCCCGGGACCAGATAAAGACTATCCGCACGCAATCCTTCAATCCAAAAACGGCCTAATCCATATCCGATAAAGTAAGTTGCCAAAAGCTGACCGCTAAACTTTGTCCTTTTGCGGAAATAAACCAGTACGGCAAATACGCACAAATTCCACATGCTTTCATAGAAAAATGTAGCTTGATGCCATTCTTCCAACTGTTCTATGAATACAGCATAGGGGAAGAATTGAAGATTCGGGTTTGTAACGAGATTGCCGAAGGCCTCCTGGTTCACAAAATTACCCCATCGACCAATTGCCTGCCCTAGAATCAAGCTAGGTACAACCATATCAACAAGCCGGAAGAATGGGAAGTGGTTGCGTTTTGAAAAAATAATCGCAGCAATGATTCCACCGATAACTCCTCCATATATAGCAAGTCCACCTTCCCAAATAGCAATCATCTTTGTAAAGCTTCCGTTATATTGTTCCCATTCAAATACAACGTAATAAATTCGTGCGCAGATGATTGCGATGGGGAGCGCTAAAAAGAGAAAATCAAAGATTATTTCACTTTTAAGGTTCTGTCTTTTAGCTTCACGACAGGCAATCAAAACACCAAGTAAAACCCCGAATGCAATAATAACTCCATACCATGCAATATTTAAGCCATTAATGCCAAATAGGTTTTTTATTAAATATCTATCTATCATACAATCCGCCTTTCTAAAGTATTCATAATGAATATGATTTTGAATTTAAAATATCAGCGTATAGAGGTAACTTTAATAATAGTATCACAATGAGGTATTTACGTAAACCATTTAAACATGTATATTAGAAAGAAAGGCTTGTTGATATGTTCCCGCGAACGACGATTTTTCAAAAAAGACCGAAAAACCCATTGACATGTTCCCGTAAACGTAAGGTGCAGAAAATCAGCCCAAGACATCAATCCGAGCGGCTCGGGCCATGTGGAGACTGTGGTAGAGATACAAAAAGTATAATCTTTGAGATAGCTCGATTTTACAAGGCTTCCGACGGTTTTCAGTTTGTTAATAACGGACCTGATTTTCGAAATAAAAAGCCTATTTCTGAGCTGGAGATAGGAATAGCTATAAGGATATAGTGTAAGTAGATACAAGAGAATTAAGTTGGATACATAACCCGCTTTGAATGAAGCGGGATTTTTGCCTAAAAAATATATAAGGTTGAATAGAGCTTGTAGTTAATGAGTAACCACAAACTCTTTAAAACAAGATCCATAACATCCCTTTGTATTATGATTCCGTCTATACCAACCTTGTCAAATTCATTCATTATTACTGCTACTTTACTTCCTTTTAAATCATTTAGCACATTTGTAAGAAATGTAGTTTTACCAGACTCCAAAAATCCTGTAAGTAAATATAATTTTGTTTTATTTTCCATGATTTTACTTCTTTAAAAAAGAAGAGGGCATAATGGACATATTTCAGATAAATCCAGACTTTATAAAAAATAATAAACTATAATATGAATTTATGATGAATAGAAAATTAGATAGTTAAAGGTAACTTATCGAAGATGACATAAATAATAATAGTGACGAATAAAAGAGTATTCGAATTTTGTATAAATTAACATTGACTATATAGATAAACATCTATATACTATAAATAGATGCTCATCTATATAGGGAGTGAAAAGTAAATGATAGATTACGAAGAAAATGCAAAGATACTTAAGGCATTGGCAGATCCAAATAGATTAAAGATAGCTGATATATTATCCTGTGGTGAGCTATGTGCCTGTGAAATATTGGAACATTTTGAATTTACTCAGCCTACATTATCACATCATATTAAGGTACTTACAGAGGCTGGACTTGTCAATGTGAGAAAAGATGGCCTTTGGAACTATTATTCATTAAACAAAACTAAATGTAATGAGATTGTTCTAATGTTAAAGAATATTATTAGTGAAACAGGTGATTGTATCTGTAAAAAAATAGGAAATAAGGAATGTAAACAAAAAATAGGCTTTGTAAACTTAAAATGAAAGAATAGTACAATGTTTTATAAAATTACTTTAGTTTGCTTTAAATTTCGCCTTGACGATTATAAAAGTTCGCCTTGAGATTGTCAAGGGTAAAATGAACGCGCTAAAGCGCGCCCTTGACAATCTCAAGGACGTATATTTAAAAAACATTTGGCGAAATTCAAGCAAAATCTATGCTACAAGAGGATACCTTCTTTTCTCTTTAGCAGTTAGACTTAATCCAGCAACTTGGGCTGGAGTTAAACCATTAAGAGATGAATGTGGCCTAACAAAATTATAGAAAAATATAAACATGCTGATTAGGTTATTTGCTGATTCAAAAGAATTGAAACCTTGCTTTGTTTTATACCAAGCTTTAAATTGATGGTGGAAAGATTCAATTAGATTATTAGAAATATCATCTTTAAAGCTTTCGACACGAATATGTTTAACATCTTTTCCTAATACAGTTTTTACTGGGACATTGTATGCATTGTAGCG